>NZ_JAAGPQ010000001.1:0-199184 GCF_017104985.1 Paraburkholderia sp. Ac-20342
TGTGCTGTGCCGCCCGCGCCGAACAGCACCGCCGCGCGCCATGCGGGCTCGGCCTCGAAGCACGCGAACGCGGCGCCGAGCGCCTGTGCGATCGGGCGGTCGACCGCGTTGCGCCGCGCGGGCCGGTCGAGCACGATCGTAGCGAGGCCTTTGTCCTCATTTGTCTCGATTCTCACGTGTTCATTGAAATGCCGAGTGGCTATCATCGTTATGTACCTTGTAGGTCGGGGCTTGCCCGTTGGTATGGGCGGCGTGGCGGCATGCTTATGCAGCGCGATTAATCCGGTAGGCTGTCATGTTTCTTTCACATCCGGCTCGTAGCGTGAGCGCTCTATTTATGCGCTGGCGGCCTTCCGCCAGCTTGCCGAGCCCGCCTTTGTCCTTGCCTTTGCCCACTTCATCATCAACTGATGCGCCGATCTCCGCCGAAACGGTCTGGATCGTGCCGCTAAGCGCGCATTCATGGTACGACCATGTGCGACTCAAACGCGTGTTCGTCACCGACGGCACCCGCCACCAGGTGGTGCTCGTCGATCTTCGCAAGCTGCTTGTCTGCGCCGATCGCGACAACACCGACTATGTGCTCAAGCCGGTCGCCGAATGGCATACGGGCAAGGTGCGCGGGATTCGCGAGTTTCTCGATCCCGAGAGCCCGCGTATTCCGCAGATGCCCTACGTGACGATCACCACGCGCCGCGCGCCGGGGCTGCTCGGCTGGTTCGGTCTCGAACGCGAGGGCGTGGTGGCGTTCCGCAACGGCCAGCACCGCGCGCGCTATCTGGCCGAGGCCGGGGCGCGCTGGTGTCCGGTGGAAGTGCACGAGCGCGAGGCGGCGCTGCTGCGCGAGCTGTGCGGTGCGGCCGACGACGCCCGCACCGCGATTCGCGCGACCGGGCCGGACCGCGACCAAGGCGAGTAGCCCGGACGACCGGTTCGGGCGGGCCTGAAGTTCGCGTCTGAAGTTCCCACCTGACGTTTGCACCTGAAGTTCGCGCTTGCCTCTACTTCGCTGCTACCCCGCCGCTTGCACGACATTGCACGGCGTGCCGGCCTGCCATGCCGCGATATTCGCGAGCGTGGTCTGCGCGATCTCGTTCATCGCCTCGCGCGTGAAGAACGCCTGGTGCGCGGTGACGATCACGTTCGGGAACATCAGCAGACGCGCGAGCACGTCGTCCTGCAGCGGCAGATTCGAGTGGTCCTCGAAGAAGATGCCGCCTTCCTCTTCGTAGACGTCGAGCCCGAGATGGCCGAGCTGGCCGTCCTTCAACGCGCCGACCAGCGCGTTCGCCTCGACGAGCCCGCCGCGCCCGGTGTTGATCAGCATCGCGCCGCGCTTCATCTTCGCCAGCGCGGCGCCGTCGATCAGATGGTAGGTGGCCGGCAGCAGCGGGCAATGCAGACTGACGACGTCGGATTCGGCCAGCAGCGTGTCGAGCGGCACGTAGCGCGCGCCGAGCGCGAGCAGGTCGGCAGCGGGCGTGCCCGGATCGTGCGCGAGCACCTGCATGCCGAAGCCCGCCATGATGCGCCCGAATACGCGGCCGATGATGCCCGTGCCGATCACGCCGACCGTTTTGCCGTGCAGATCGAAGCCGAGCAGCCCGTGCAGCGAGAAGTCGCCCTCGCGGGTGCGAGCGACCGCGCGCGGCAGGCGCCGGTTCAGCGCGAGGATCAGCCCGACCGCATGTTCGGCGACCGCATGCGGCGAGTAGGCCGGCACGCGCGCGACCAGCATGCCGAGCCGTTCGGCCGCCGCGAGGTCGACGTGATTGAAGCCCGCCGAGCGCAGCGCGATCATGCGCGTGCCGCCGGCATGAAGCCGTTCGAGCGTGGCGGCGTCGACCGTGTCGTTGACGAACGGGCAGACCACTTCGTAGCCCGCGGCGAGGACCGCGGTTTCGCGATCGAGATGGGATTCCTGGAAATGCAGCTCGTAGCCGTGCGCGGCATTGGCTTCGGTGAACGTGTCGCTATCGTATTGACGGCAGCTGAACAGGATCATGCGCATATCGGACTCCGAAGAAGACATGTTCAGGCGTTTGTTTTCGCGAAATCGGCCCGCGTCAACAATAAGACTGACGGGGCTGCGGAACTGCAATATTGCTTGAAAAGCATTCCGGACGAGGCCTGTTCAATCAGGCCGAAAGAACTCCGCCAATAGCGGATTATCTGTTTCACGATATTAGGCGACTTCGCGAGGAAAGAGCGACTGTCCGGCGTGCGGGAGATCGTTTCGGCTTGCCACACCGCAACGACGCTGCGCGATCTGGCAATTTTGCCGAGTCGTCGGCTATTCGCATCGCGACGACGTGCTCGACCGGCTGCTCGGCGAATTGCCGGGTGGTGTGAAGAAGGAACTGCACTAGCACGACGAGTCGGTCACGACCTAGCCCGGCAGGCTCAAGTTCATCGACCGGCTCGTCGCCGACAGCCGCATGATCGCGCTCAAGATGAAGTAACTGTACCGGCGCGCGGGCCGATACAGCACTGCCCAGGCATGCGTGCCGAAAAACTTGCGCAATCGCGCGGTTCGGTGAATGATCGGACGAACGGCCTCGCTGGCTTAACCGCCACGAGGCCGTTCGTTCCCTTGCGCCTGAATATTCACGTACCGATCATGCCGATTTCCTCATCCTCTACCGTTGCTTCGTCCGTCCCCTGTCCGGTTGTCGAATCGCTCGACGCCATCCTTCCCGAAGAACCGCTGCTGATGATGGGCGCCGGCCCCGTGCCGATTCCCGCCGCCGTCGCCAAGGCCAATGCGATCGTCATCAATCACCTCGGCGGCACGATGGCGAAGGTCGTGAACCAGGTGAAGACGATGGCGCGCTATGTGTTCCAGACGCAGTCGAAGTGGGTGCTCGGCGTCGCGGGACCGGGATCGGGCGCGATGGAGATGGCGATCTCCAATCTCGCGTGGGAAGGCACGCGCATGCTGTGCATCAAGAACGGCTTCTTCAGCGATCGCATGGCCGACATGGGCCGGCGCGTCGGCGCGCGCGTGAGCGTGCTCGAGGTCGCGGACCGCACGGTCGCGAGTCTCGAACAGGTGGCCGAGGCGATCCGCCGCGAGCGTCCCGAGGTCGTGACGGTCGTGCAGGGGGAAACCTCGAACACGGTGTGGAACCATCATCTGAAGGACATCGCCGCCATTGCGAAGGAAGCGGGCGCGCTCGTGATCGTCGACGCGGTTTGCACCTTGAGCACGATGCCGCTCGAAATGGACGCGTGGGGTATCGACGCGGTGATTACGGGCGGGCAGAAGGGGCTGTCGTCGATTCCGGGCGTCTCGCTGATCGCGTTTTCCGATGCGGCCTGGGCGCGCGTGAAAGGCCGCACGGTGCCGAATACGCACTGGTGCCTCGACGCGTCGCTCGCGGAAAACTTCTGGCACAACGCCGGTTATCACTACACGGCGCCGGTGTCGGGCGTGCTCGCCTTGCACGAGGCGTTGCGGCTCGTGTGCGCCGAGACGCTCGAAAAGCGCTTCGCGCGCCATCTGAAATGCTCGCTCGCGTTGCAGCAAGGCGTGACGGCAATGGGCCTGCAACTGTATGCGCCGGAAAATTGCCGGCTCAATTCGGTGGTCGGCATCGAGGTGCCAGACGGCCTGAGTCCCGCCGACGTGTGCGCGCATATCTCGCGGCAGCATCAGGTGGAAATCTCCGGCTCGTTCGGTTTGCCGATCGTGCGCATCGGGCAGATGGGCGAGCAGTGCCGCGAACACAATCTGTTCCGCACGGTGCATGCGCTCGGCCGCACGATGGTCGATCTCGGCGTCAAGGTCGATTTGCCGGCGGGCGTGGCGGCGTTGGAGCGGGGGGTGTCGGGGGGACGCTAGGGGGCGCTAAAGGAGCGTCACGGTCGGCCGGGTTTCTCCCGGCTGTATCGCGGGCGCTTGCCGATGCGGCGTGCGCGGCGATGGCGGCCTTCGTGTTCCGCAGGTCCTTCGCATTCGAGAGGCTTATGCGCGCCCTCTCGAAGGCAGCGACTCGTACACGTCGCGAATGCGCCGATAGTGAACGTCGGCGGAGAATTGCTGCTCGGCTTTACGGCGCGCGGCGCGGCCCATATCGTTGCGGCCGCGCTGTGCCCAGATTTTTTCCACGTAGTGCTTGAGCGACGGCACGTCGCGCGGCTCGAATACGTAGCCGTCTTCACCGTGTTCGATCAGTTCCGGTATGCCGCCGATGTTCGACCCGATGACCGGCCGGCCGCATGAAAAACTTTCGAGGATCGAGATCGGGCAATTCTCGTAGGCTTCGGCCGGCAGAATGGCCGCGGCGCTTCCGCCGACGAGCGAGTACAGTTCGCTCCCGCTTTTGAATCCGGTGAAACGGATGTTGGGGCTGGCCGCCGCGAGTGCTCGCGCGTCGGCAAGAAAACTGCCTTCCCCGACGATGACGAGAGGCACGTCCGGCAATTGCCGGAATGCTTCGATCAGCGTGCCGATGCCTTTCGAGCGCTCGATTCTGCCGAAATAAACCATATAGCGTCCGGCTTCGGACTGCGGTACGAATTGTTCGAGATGAACGAAATTCGGCACGACCGTGATCCTGTTCGCATCGATTCCGTTGGCCTGCATTTTCGCGGCGAAGAATCGGCTCACCGCGACGAAGCGATCGATCGCATCCACGCTGCCGAGCCAGCGCGAAACGTAGGCTTCGGATGTCGAGATCGCGCTGCGCAGATAGGAGCCGCGATTGCACCGATGTACCAGCGCATGCCAGTAGTCGCGCCCATGGCAAAGCTCGCATGGCTTGCCGTCGCGGCTGCACGTATAGACCGGGCAGATCAGCTTGTAGTCATGGACCGTTTGCACGATGGGAATGCCGGCGTCCTTCAACACGGGAAGAATCGATCCCGTGAGCTTTCCATAATAGATATGCAGATGGGCTACGTCGAATTGCCGCACCGAAAGAAGCGAGCGGAGATTGCGCTTCGCCGCCTGCGAATAATGGAAACGGGCGACATCCATCACCGACGGCGCTTCGAAATCCGCTGCTGCCGGAAAGAACTTCGACCACTCGGAAGGCAGGTCCTTTTCGCTACGCGCGCAGAAGGGCACAACCCCATGGCCGCGCTGCGCGAGCAGTTCGCCGAGGGACAGAAAGTAGCTGTCCGAGCCGCCTTTGATAAAGAAATTCTGCGAGACGTTCAGGATGGTCGAGGGTATCGTCATGGTCGAAGCGTTTTCTGGTGCGGGCGAGGTATTGCGGTAGCGCGCCGGTCCTCAGTCGGATAGATAGCGCTCCGAACTCTCGATATGCCGCGAAAACATGCCGGCCAGAAAGTAGAAAAGCGACATCACGAGGAAGTTGTTCACGATGTTGTCGGAAAAGAAATAGATGAACAGGAAGATCGCGGGTATGGACAGGAAGCGGATTCCCATCCGCCTGACGATCAGAACGTTCATCGCGATGAAGCAGGCCAGCATGCCCGGTCCGAGTTCGAAGAAGAACCGGATGTAGTCGTTGTGCGGAAGCAGCTTGAGATCGGTCAAACGCAAACTGCTCGTGACGCCAAAGCCGAACAGTTGCTGCGTGAGCGAGCCGTCGGCGTAGAGCGTGAACAGATTGATCCAGTGCTTGAGCCGGAAGATCAGCGAAATGTCGCTGGTGCCGACCGCTTCGTAGATCTCTTCGTAGCTCATCGCGCCGAGTCCCCAGAGTCCTCCTGCCTGATCCATCACACGGGACAGCGACGTGAAAGCGACGGTGGCGCGCGTCACGACCTCCAGCTCGCTGCCGAACAGCATCACGAACGCAGCGGCAAGCGAGCCCAGCAAGACAATCCGCAGCACGTTGAAGCCGAGATAGACCAGGTAGAGCGCGAGCAGAATCGCCAGCATCGCGCCCAGCGTCTTGAAGGCGATCGCGCAGGCGAGCAGATAGAGCGTGACGATCCAGTGGCGGGCGCCGCCTAGCATCAGCGTCCACGAACTGACGACGGCAAACAGAATGGCGTTGTTGCGATTGGCGAAGAACGAGAGCGAGATTTCGTCGAGCGGATCGAAGCTCGAACCGCCGTACAGATCCCGCAACGAGAACGCGACGGGCAGTGCGACGAACAGCACGACCATCAGCCTGCCGGGTGCGCGTTCGAGAAAGTCCGCTTCGGTCGTGGTGCCGGCGAGGAAGAACAGGAAAATCGCCAATATTTTCAGGCTTTCGCCGATGTTTTCCTGCCCCGCGTTCAACGTCAGGTTTCCTAGTGAAAAGAACGCGGTGAATCCCAGCAGAATCGTGCAGGTGCGATCGAGCTGATGGATTCTTGTCGCCAGCAGTATGCCGATGTACAGCACGAAGGCGATCGCATAAGCGTCGGAGGCGAGCTTGAGCGCGTCGCTGCCGCCCGAGAGCGACCATATCAGCAGGATGAGGATGTAGCCGAACTCCCAGCGCAGCAGCGACAGATATGAAAAACGCTGGCTCGAATGAGTCAGCCCGGCGGCCGCGTGCAGATCCATCCGGTTTTCGCTGGAATCGTAGGGCGTCGTCATGCCGGCCGGCCTGTCAGGATGTGCCGGCCGGCATTGCGCGAAAAGGCGCGCAAGGCGAACCAGAGATGATCGAGCCGGCTACGATGGCGCACATTGAGTACACAGGCGGCGACCTGGAAGAACAGCAACGTGTAGCGGCAGAGGTCGGCGCGCCGTTCGAGACGTGGCCACAGGAAGTTCCTCAGCCGCTCGGGATCGATCGCCGCCCCCGCCTCCGACCAGTTGAGAAGGGCGACGGCCAGATGGGCGCGCCGTTGCGGCTCGCGCGACGCACGACCGATCTGCGCATCGTGAATCCGGTAGCGAACGAGCGGCTGGGCGATATTGCAGAGCTTGCCGTGCTGCGCGAGCACCGACCACAGGCGGTAGTCCTCGGCGAATTGATACCGTGCGTCATAGCGCAGATCGTGATCGCGAAGCGTGCTGGCGCGCAGCATGACGCTAGGGTGTCCGAAGCAGGTGCCGAACAGCAGGGACGCTTTGCACATGGCGTCGTGGCGAGGAAATTGCAGCGATCCGGTGACGGCGCCGAACTTGAGCAGGTCGCTGCCGCAGGCGACCACCGCGGGGTCGCGCTTCAGCACGGCCAACTGGATTTCGAAGCGCCGCGGCAAGGCAATGTCGTCTGCGTCCATGCGGGCGATGAATTCCGCGCTGGCGAGTTCGAGCCCGAAGTTCAAGGCGGCAACGATGCCGCGGTTCAGCGTATTGAAGAGCGCAATGCGCGCGTCGCGTGCAGCGTAGGACTCGACGATCGCGCGGGTGCCGTCACTCGATCCGTCGTTGATGACGAGGAGTTCGAAGTCGGGCATCGATTGAGCGAGAATCGAGTCGATGGCTTCCGCAATGTGCGTTTCGCCGTTGAACACCGGCAGAACGACGGACACGGCCGGCCGCTGCGCTCTCGCCATGTTCCGGTTGCACGCCACGTCGACCATCGCGTGATTCATCTGTTTCCTCCTGGGCTCGCGCGAAACCGGAGCCGTGATTCACGTGTTCGGTGATGGCTGGGACGGCTTGCGGGATGTCTGGCCGCGAACCCATGTCCGGGTCGTGCCGAGCAGATGTTTGATACGAAACGCGAGTAATCCGAGCGGGCTCGTCGCGATTTCGAAGCTCTCGTTCGGCGAGACGTTATTGCTGCTCCAATAGACCTTGAACCGCTCGGTGCCGACGCCGAGATCGACGTCGAATCCCCGTTCGAATGCACGCTCCATTTCTATTTCCCTCACGAGCAGGCCGGGCTCGAATTTGGCGTACCGTTTGTCGAAGGCGCCGATCAGGTTGGTCTGGCTCGTTTTGCCCATGCCGATGAGGTTGGCGGCAATCGGCTCTCCGTCGAGCGTGACGATGAACAGGTGAGCTTTCGAGAGCTCGTCGGCTGAATTCAGCAACGCGATGAGATAGCGCTGATACGTGGGCGATGCGAGCCATGTCGAGGCTTTTCCCCGGCTCGATGCCCAGTCGCGCTTGGTCGTGAGGATCCACTCGATCCACTTTTCGAAAGAGTCCGAGTCTTCCATGCCGAGTTGCCGGATGACCAGATTGCCTTCTTTGGCGAGCCGGCGATAGCGTGCGCCGGGCAGTTTTTTCTCCAGTCTGCCAAGGCCGGTGCAAAAGGTATTCCAGTCCATGGAACGCGGGAAGACCACTTTCATCGAAATGTCGTTCGACATCGCCATGATCCGCGCATGCCGCGATGCATGTTCATGCAAGGGCGTGCCGGTGTCGACATAGGGCACGATGAAGAGGTCGGCGCTGCAACGCTTGCACGCTGCTTCCCAGGCGCTCGCAATCGCGCGCGATTTATGCGGGCCTTCCGTGACCAGCATGCTGGTGTGCTCGATCGTTCCAGGGGTGAGCGGATCGAGTACGTTCCAGAACAGACGCCGATGGCTGACCAGCGGCCAGACAAGCAGGAGTTTTCCGTTCTCGCGGTAGACGACGCAGTGTAACCGTCTGCCGAGCGGCTGCGCGACCTGGGTCCAGCACAGGAGGCAAACGGTGAAGGCCTGAAAGTGAAGCCCATTGGCCTCGCTCCACAATGCGTCCCATTCGGCTTGCAGCGACTGGAAGACCGCAGGATCGGTCACGACGACGATTTCAGAAGTACTTGCGCCCATGCGCTCTCCTCGCGACGACGCCAGCCTGTCGAGGCTGGCTTCATGTGTTCGTGAACCGGTTTGAGTTGCGCGTCGATCCGGGATCGAATGCCGCGCGGGAATGTCAGCGAGCGCTTATTGATGGTCCTGGCCGTAGTCCTGTACGTATGCGTGAGTGCCGTAACGGCGCGCCAGTTCATAGTTGGCCGCGTGGACCTTGACCGCATTGAGCAGAATGCCGCTGACTTTCGCACCCGATTGCGCGAGGCGCTTGACCGCCGCGTCGATCTCTCCCTTCAGCGTTTCGCCGAAACGCGCGACCAGAAAGATCGTTCCCGCGACGGGCACCATCATGCCGATGTCCGACACGGCGAGAATCGCGGGCGCGTCGATCAGCACCATGTCGTAGTGCCGCGATGCGTACTCGACCGTTTCCGCGAAGCGTCCGCTCGTCAGCAGATCCGCGGCGTTCGGCGGGTAGATGCCGGTCTGCAGCAGATCGAGATTGCGCTGGACGTTTTTGACGACGACGTCCTGCAGCGAGCAGCGGTTCGACAGCACGTCCGCGAGGCCGTCCCCGCGGGCGACGCCCAGATGCTGTTCGAGGCGGCCCTTGCGCAGGTCGCCGTCGATCAGCAGCACGCGCTTGCCGCCTGCGCCAAGCACCGTCGCCAGGTTGACGGACAGGAAGGACTTGCCGATGCCGGGCAGCGGGCCGGCCAGCATGACGACGTTGTTGCGCGCGCCGACGGCGGCGAACTGCAACGCGGAGCGCAACATGCGCAGACTTTCGATCGCGGGATCGTGCGGGTGGCAAGTCGCGAGGGGCAACTGCTGCGGCAAGCCGGCTGCGGCGCGCCGCATGATCGCCGCCTGTTTTTCGCTGAACGGAATTGTCGCGTAGACGCTCAAGCCGGTGGACGATTCGATGTCCTCCGTATCGGTCACACCGCGAAACAGCCGGTCGCGAGCCAAGGCCACACCGGCGCCGAGCAGCAGCCCGCCCATCAGTCCGGCCGCGAGAACGAGCAGTTTCACGGGCTTGACCGGGCGCAGCGGCACCTCGGCTGAATCGACGAGTTGCACGGAGCCCGCGGTGCCCGCGCTGAGCACCTGCATCTCCTGAATCTTGCTGCGCATCGCGGAGTAGAGTTCCTCGCTGATGCGCAGGTCCCGCAGCCGCCGGAGCGCATCCTGCTCGGTGAGCGGCATCTGTCTGATCTTGCCGTTCAGCCGGTTGATGGCCTGCTGCGTCGTAGTGATCTGCTGGTCGATTGCGGTGACGTCGGCGGACGAGGCCGAAAACGTCGCGAGTTTCTGTTCGCGCGTGCGCTGCAGTCCCACGAGTTGCGCCGTTTCGTCCGCGAGCTGTTTGGCGAGCAGATGGCTTTCCTCGCTGATGTCGATGATGCCGTGCTGATTGCGATAGGTGTTATAGGCCGTCTCGGCCTCGTTGACCTGTGCCTTCATCTGCGGCAGTTGTTCGTTCAGACGGGTGAGCGATGCCTTGGCGATATCCGACTTGAGCTTGATGTTCCATTGCAGGTATTGCTCGCCGATTTCGCCGATGGTCTGCGCGATCCTTTGCGGATCGTTGCCTCTGAGCGAGGCCATCAGAATGCCTGATTTATTGCCTTGCTCCGTGACCTTGACAGCTTTCTGCAATTCGTCGACCACCAGTTGCTCCGGCCGGCGCTGAATCATGAACTCTCCACCCGGCGCGCTATGGATTGCCTCGACGAGCAGGGTGATCGGTCCCGCATGCGAGACGAACTGCTCAGCTACGCCGATTTTGCCTGTTACCGCCGCGGGCAGGCCCGGGCCTGTCAGTTCGTACTGGTTGTTTGCGAGCGTCCGCAGACGGAACGTTTTTCCCCGGAATTGCTCGGGCACCTCGAAATTGCTTACCTCGATGGTTTCGTTGCCCCATACGAAACCGCCCAGACCCAATATTCCCGGCGTCGAAAGATCATTGGCCTGCCGTGCGATGGCCGCTCCGATAAGAGGGAAATAGTGGGGTGACGCCTCGATATAGAGCTTCGACTGCGTGACCGCCTTCCATAGAATATTTCGCGAATCGAGTAGTTGAGCTTCGCGTTCGGCGGAGGATTTTTCGTTGAAAGGTCGCGACACATAATTGAGCAGATCTTTTTGAGCGGCCGATGCGGTGTCGCCGGTTTCGTCGATCTTGACCAGAATGTGTGACTCGTACACCGGAGGACTCAGGAACGCGTAGCCGCAGGCGAGCAAAAACACGATGGCCGCGATGGCGCCAATCATGGTTTTGTGACGAAGCAGCGTTTCGAGCAGCGTCGTCATATTTATTTCATCCGGACGCGCGCGAGGTTTGCCGCGTGTCTGCTCTGCCTGCCTCATAGTCACCTCATGGAGAAATGCTGTGCCGCTTCCTGCGGGAAATACACGCGAGGCCCAGCGGATTGAACCGGCGATTGCGCCGGGACTGGCCTCGCAGCATGGATACGGCGTAGTGGGAAGAGCGGATTCCACCACGGCGCAACACTAGCATTGGTATCCGGCCCGCTGTGCGTGCCAAGCCACATTGAACCATCGTTTATGTCGAGCCTGAATCCTTTTAATCCGACAAATTATCTGGCTTTATACGCCATGGCGGAATTTAATATCCTGGATTATTCGTGTGAAAATATGAATGATTTTCCGGGTGGAATGATGATTTGTAATGAAAAATTGACACCTTAATTTTGAGATATAAATTTCATATGAATCAAGGTTAACCCGCCGGGTTGAAATTTGCCGAGGGAAAAGTTCGCTAGCGCACATAGCCGGAAAATGCCGAGGTTCTATGATCGTTCCCGTTTGTTTTGAAGCGGACCGGATAGTAAAAATTAAATCGGCGAGCGGATATCAACGAATGGGTGGCGTAATTCGCATAAGAGTATGAAAATCCCCGGTCTTCCGGTGTTGGGTCCGCCGTATATGGAGTAACGCCGTCTGAAATATCTCTTAAATCAGTCTTCATAATTCCGTGCGGCATATTTCGATTCGCACACGCCGTTCACGAATCGACGCAGGCGCAAATCAAAACTGAAAACGAGACGATCTATCGATCGGGTCGACGCACGTCTGTCGATCCGCTCGGGAAGAAGCAGATGCCGCTCTTCGCTGCTTCCGGCGAACTCGATTCGAGCCGCGCCGGTAGGCGCGCGAGTGGGATCGTCTGCGTGAAAAACAGACGTTGCGCCGCCGCGCGGTCATTTGCGCCCGGAGCTAAATGTATGACAGGCAACAAAACGATCGCCATTCTTGGTACGCGTGGAATACCGGCACGTCATGGAGGATTCGAAACGTTTGCGGAACGGCTTGCGTTTCATTTGCGCGATCATGGCTGGACCGTGACTGTGTATTGTCAGGGCACGAGAGGAATGCGGCAGCCTGTCGACGACACATGGCAGGGCATTCACCGCATCACGTTTCCGGTGAGCCGCGAGGGCGCGGCCGCGACGCTGGAGTTCGACTGGACCTGTGTTCGCGACGTGGTCAGGAGCCGGCCCGGTGTTGCATTGACGCTCGGCTATAACACCGCGCTCTTCTGCTTATGGATGCGGCTGCGCGGCGTAAAAAATATCATCAACATGGACGGCCTCGAATGGCGGCGCGACAAGTGGCGCAAACACGAGCGTGCGTGGCTATGGCTCAATGAGCGCATTGGTTGCTGGGTCGGGGATCATCTGGTCGCCGATCACCCGGTGATTGCAGATCATCTGTCGACGCGCGTGTCTCGCAGCAAGATCACGACCATTACTTATGGCGCGGATCGTATCGAGCATGCCAGTCCGGACCGGCTGAGGGAGTTATCCCTGACTGCGGACAGGTACGGCATTCTGATCGGCAGACCCGAGCCCGAGAACTCCATACTCGAAGTAGTCCGGGCGTTTTCGCACAAACGGCGCGGCGCCAAACTGGTGGTGCTCGGCAATTATGAGCCGGGCAAGCGGCCTTATCACCGTCGCGTGATGGAGGCGGCAAGCGACGAAGTGGTCTTTCCCGGCGCGGTTTATGAAACCGAGATGATACGGTCACTCAGGTATTACGCGAGGTTCTATCTTCACGGACACAAGGTGGGGGGAACCAACCCGTCGCTGGTCGAGGCGTTGGGTGCCGGAAGTGCCATCATCGCGCACGATAACCCGTTCAACAGATGGGTCGCGGGCTCGGAGAACCGCTACTTTTCATCGACGAGCCAGTGCGAACGTCATATCGAAGATCTGTTGCGGGACGATTCGGCGGTCGCGAAAATGCGCGCGGTCAGCCGGGAACGCTTCGCGAGCATGTTTCAATGGTCCGGCATTCTCGACGAGTACGAGACGTTACTGGAGCGCTATTGCGACAATGCCAGCGAGCCGCTGGCATTCAAGCCGCAGAAGCGGCTTTGATTGACGCCGGGTGTCAGTTCTCGGGCGCCGCGCCGGCGCCTTTTGCCCGTTGCAGCCGGTTTGCCGTCGTTTCGACCATTGACTGCGTGTTTCGATAAAGGCGGCGAAACGTCGCGTAGCCGGGTTGCAGCCGGCGTATCTCGAAGCGGCGCACCAGCTTTCCGCCAAATCCGGACAGGAAGGTGAGGATTCCCTGGCTTGAGACCCCATCGAAATCGAATACCAGCTGCCGTTCATGCGCCAGCCGGATGGCTGACCAGATGAGAAGGCTGACCGCACCGCCATGCGTATCCTGTCTGCGGGAGCACAGCAAATAATAGAGCGCGGTGTCGTCGAACACGACGGCAATCGCGGCCTGCAATACGCCGTCCTTGCTGTAGCAGCCCAGCATCTTGCCCGCGTCGCGCCCGACGGCCTGAGCAAGCAGCGCTCTCATGACCGCCGAGCCGTAAATATTGCGTTGTTGACGCGCCGCGAGATTGGCGTCGTAGAAGCGGACGAATTCATCGGCGTCGAGTATTTCCTTGACGCTCAACTGTTCCGAAGCGCGGCGAATCACATTACGCGTATTCGCGCGCATGCGAGCCCAAACCTCCGGCTCGGTTTGTTGCGGAAAAATTCTCAGCGTGAAGTTGACGAGTACCGTGAAGCGGTTAAAGGTAAAGGCAATCGCTTCCGCTTCCGAAACATCCGGGTCCAGCAACTGCTCGAACAGATCGCAGCCAGGTAGCTGCCGTATCAGCTTGTCGCAGACGTTGAAGCGGTGCCGCCATTCATCTTCGGCATGACCGGTTGACGATCTGATGACGGGGCCGAGGCAGCGAGTGAGCGGTGGCATTTCGGAGACTTTCCAGAACCCCTTTTTAACGAGCGTATAGGGCATTTCGCCGATGACCTCGTTATTCTCCACGACTTTGACGAGATGCCAATTGCCGCCTGTGGCGATGTCGAGCCACCACGGTTCGTGAAAGATCGAGTGTCCAATGAAGCTGGGCCGGGATTTCTGAGCGGGCCGGACGATATCGGCTCCGCTTTGCGCGATCCCGGGGTTCATGAAATGCTCAGTTGAGTTGATTAGCGGAAAGCGATCGATAGCCATTGGGTGCTGTGCTCACTTGTGCGGTTTACGAACAGCGAATCCAATACATGTCTGGAAGTTCACACGCGCCACGCCAGGCTTCGGACATGGATTCTATTTGTCGTGCTCCTCATTTCTTCTTGTCGGAGACGTAGCGGAATGACTGCGTGAATTCTATTACGTTTGCCTGTCATAAAGAGTGCGGAATCGCACGATGGAATGGAGGAATAGCGCACTGGGAAGCGACACCTTATTTAAGCATTCCAGATGGAAATGCGGCGCGTGGATTCATTTCACGCGTACACCTCAGCTAGTTCGCCTGCGAGCGGGCAGGCGCCGTGCAACAACCCAATAAAAGGTGGCGGTCCGGTAGTTATTGATCTAACGTCTGATCGAGGCAGGTTGGCCGTACGCTCATGCGGCGGTGGAGGGCGTCCTTGTGAGTTCGCGTTGGAAGATGTCTGCTGTTCGATTCGGGTAAATCGACATGAAAAAGAGTCTGAAGTTTGCCGCCTGTGTGCTTCTGCTCGTCGTGGTGAGAGCATCGGGGCAGTCGGCAGTTGCGTTGCAGTCGAGCATTGTCGACGCGGTCCAGCAGATGCACATGCCGAACGAGGGTAGGCCAAGCGGTGTGCCGCCGTCGTACAGCTGGCAGACTCAACCGGTCGTCCAGGCCGGTAACAGCCCTCCGGCCGGATTCCATGCGATCACAGGATGGGGGCAGATATTTCTCGTTGCCGGAGCCGCGCCGGTGTCGCTAAACGTGTCGCTGAGAAATTTTCGCACCTATCTGCTCAGCACATCCGGCAAGCTGCAGTTGATTCAGTCCACCAATACGCTGGATGGCGCGCAATTCAATCCGGACTACCAGGGCAACATCAATATCCCGGCGGATATCCGTCTGGATTCGGGCGGTTACACGTCGGTCATGACGAATCCCAAGGCGGCATTCCATTTCTGGCCAACGGCCGGCAAGGTGAATTTCGATTCGAGCAATCTCGCGGGCATCCTGGTGGCGGTCGAGGCTCGAATCAATCCGGCGACAGGACAAACCGCCGCGGAGGTCGACAATCGATACGTGCTGTCGGTCGGCGCGGATTACTGGGCGGGCGTCAATTCCGTGTGGGACAACTATCGCAGCAGTGCCGGCGTTGCCGTGGGACGGTTCCAGTTTCTGACCACCGAATGGCAATGCTTCACGATGACGACGATTTTCGCGCGCAATCGGACGGCACAGACAACGCTTTTCTCGTGTTAGCAGGCCTCGAAGCCGGGCCGCATCAAAGGTTCGGGCCGGAGAGCGAATTCGACGAGGACGTCTTGCCTATTTTGCCGGTGCGATAGGCGTTCTGGCCATAAATGACACACCAGAAGACGAGAAGCGCCACCGCGTTTGCCGTGAACGGCGCATACATGATCCAGATTCTGGGCATGATGAATGGCGACACCGCAATGGCAAGCAGCGTCATGGCCTGCTTGATCAGAATCAGCCGATACCGGCGCGCGGCAATGAACCAGGTGTTCAGCCCGTCGTCGGCGAACATCACGATCGAGCAACCGGCGGCGTAGATCATCACAGGCGCGCCGGCCACGAATTTCGGGCCGTAGATCAGAAGAAACACCGCCGGTCCCACGAACAGGCTGCATACGAAAGCGACGGCCGCGAGCGCGCTCAGATAAACCCCGAGCCGGAGCGCTTTCTGGCGAAGCTGTGCTTCATTTCTCGCGATGAACACCATGCTGGGTGCGAGCGCGAGAGAGAGCGCCGCGCCGACGGAATTCCACTGCTCGACGAGCGAGGCTGCTGCCGCGTAGATACCCAGATCGGCTTTCGACATCAGCATGCCGAGCAGAACGCGGTCTATTCTCAGGATCAGGATGCCCGCGGCGACGGCCGGCCAGAATTTGAGCCCGCGCGTTACCAATGTTTTCGTCACGACTGTATCGCCGAGAAGCGACTTCGGTGTACTGAGCGCTAACTTGCGATAGCGGCGAAATGGCCCGGCCGCGGCCACGATGGCCTCGATGGGCCACGCGATCGAGGCAAACAGCGCGCCGGCCGAAAGGTGAGCGGCGAGAAACAGCCACAGTACCCGGACGCCGCTTGCCAGCGTCTTGGCGCGGGTGATGATCCATGGGCTTTTTTCGGCGTAGGCCATCAGCGAGCCGAGTGCGATCGGTTCCACGATGAGCAGGAAGCTTGCCACGATGGCGAGTTCGGCGCCGGCCCGCGCCATCAGGAACCATGCGCCCACGCAAAAGATCAGCATGACGCCGAGTGTCGAAAAGAGGCGCAGACGGAACGCGCGATAAAACACGATATGGCGCAGCCGCGGATGTTTGCCGAAGATCGGCGCGACGGATTGCGCGCTGAACAGAAGGGCGGTGCTTCCGACCACCGCCGCTAGCGACAACGCGAATTGCAATTCGCCGAACAGGCGCGCGCCGTAGATATTGGCAAAAAGATGATTGCTGGCGATCGCCGCGAGTGTTCCCACGACTTTTTCGCACAATACGCCTGTAAGCGACGAGAAAAGGAGGCGACCTAATGGTTTCACGATACCTCTTCAACCTGTACGTCGTGAAAGCGTGTTGCGTGAAATGAGCCGGACGCGATCGGAGGGAATCCGGCGCAAGGAAGCGAAATCACGTCATCCGTTTTCATTCTTCGTACCGGTTGAGTTTGACCTTCGCGCTCTGTGTATCGGAGGAGCGGGGGTGTGTTAAATCCGATGAGTCGGTCTTCTGACTGGTGAGTGCTCGTGTTGCTCGATACTTCCTTTCAGGAAGCGAGTAGAGATAGGCCGCCAATGAAATGTGGTCCTGTCCGAATTGCGCGATTGTTCCGGACAGGCAAGCGGATTGCGCAACGTTGAATGTGTCTCGTGTTTCAGTCAGTTTCGTGCGGGAACCGGTGCGCAATAGTTCATGACGGTCCGGGCAGGGCCCGTGTCACGCAAACGCAATCGGGAGATACAGACAGCCAGGGGAACTGCCCGTTCGATCCTGCACGGGCAGATACGCGAGACCTATGGCTTTATAGCGTGAGAGTTTGAACGGGAACGTGTCCTGTCGCACATTCCGCCATGACATTCAAAATCTCTAAATTACGCTGTATTGGGCAGACCTGAGAAATGACGCGAATCGGCAGATCGACCGGAGCTTTGACTCTTATGTCGTGGTAACGCGTCGGTCTGGAAATTTCTGCTGGTTTGCGCTGCGGGCGCTATGAGCGGGTTGGAGGTGCTGTGCGAAGCCGGGAGGAACTACTGATCCTGGAGCGCCGGCGGGACGAATACGAACGTCCTGGCCGGCTCGATCGAAACGCATCGATAGCGGGGGAGCGAGGACTCACTGCACTGCGGACAGATTCCCCACCTTCGCATTCCGCAAATACAGCACCGTCGACAACACCACCGCCGCGGCCGCGGCCGCCGCCGCGAACAGAAATACCGAGCCATAGCCGAACTCGCCCGCGATATACCCGGCCAACGGCCCGGTAATGCCGAGCGACAGATCGAGAAACACCGAATACGCCGACAGCGCCGCGCCGCGGCTCGCGGGCGGCACGAGTCCGACCGCCTCGACGCCGAGCGCCGGGAACACGAGCGCGAAGCCGAAGCCGGTCAGCGCGGCGCCCGCGAGCGCGACGTGCGGCTCGGGCGCGAGCCACAGCATCAGGAGACCCGCGCACTCGAACACGAACGACGCAATCGCGACGCGGAACCCGCCGTAGGTCTTGATCGTGTTCGCGAACAGCAGGCGCGCGCCGATAAACAGCGTGCCGAACAGCGTCAGCGAGAGTGCCGCATTCGGCCAGTGCCGCGCCGCATAGAACAGCGTGATGAAAGTCGCGATCGAGCCGAAGCCGGCCGAGCCGAGCGCGAGGCCGATGCCGTGCGGCAGCACGCGCGTGAACACGCTGCGGTACGACATCCGCTCGCCGTGGACCAGCGGCACCGGCGCGATCAGCCGCGCGACGTAGTAGCCGAGCGCCGCGAGCGCGATCACCAGAATGCCGAGCGTGGTAAAGCCGATGGCATGCGAAATCGCCACGCCGAGCGGCGCGCCGATCGCGAGCGCGCCGTAGGTCGCAATGCCGTTCCACGAAATCACGCGCGCGTTGTTGGCCGTGCCCACCCGGCCGATGCCCCACAGAATCGCGCCGGTGCCGCACAGGCTCTCGCCGAAACCGAGCACGAGGCGGCCGCAGACGAGCAGCGCGAGGCTCAGCACCGGCCAGTGGCTCGTCAGCGCCGCGAGCAGCAGGAACACGCCGCTTGCGCCACAGCCGAGCAGCCCGATCGACACCGTGCGCTTCGGCCCGAGCGTGTCGGCCGAGCGGCCCGCGAGCGGCCGCGAGGCGAGCGTCGCGATGTATTGCACGCTGATCGCCGCGCCCGCCAGCACCGCGCTATAGCCGAGGTCGTCGTGCACGTAGCCGGGCAGCACCGCGAGCGGAATGCCGATCGTCAGATAGCAAAGGAAGGTGAAAAAAACGACCGGAATGATCTGCAGGGTCGTCGCAAATTCGCTGCGGTTGGGCGCGGAGTCGGTGGACATCGGGAAAACGAGACTTGAAATCGGCGGGAAGGCGTGATTCTCCCATGGAACCGATCCCCTTGCAGAGTTTGCTCAAAAATCGGTCAGATCGACCGGCCTGCCGGATTCATATAAAGGTCCGTTTTGCCGTGCCGGCGTGGGCTTGCAGGGGCTGGGAGCCGGCACCTGTCGTTGCCCTGAGTGGCAATAAATCAATAAAAAATATACAAAAGTGGCAAAAATACATTGCCAACATAAGCACGGTACCACGCAAATTCATCCCGATATCGTCTTGCGGATATGTCCCGCATGCGAATCGCGCTATGGGTTGCCTTTATTGACGGTGATAGTTTTCGAATCATCGCCGTGGCGCGTGCGCGCGGGCACCCAACAGAAGAGAGCAACGAGACATGACTGAGCCGATCCGCTTCTATCACCGCAACGCGATCCGCGAGATCAAAGACGCGCCCGTCACCCGCACGGTGTTGCAGTATCTGCGCGAGGACGCGCATTGCACCGGCACCAAGGAAGGCTGCGCGGAGGGCGACTGCGGCGCCTGCACGGTCGTGATCGGCGAGCGCAACGCGGCGGGCGGCGTCGACTTCAAGGCGGTCAACGCCTGCATCCAGTTCGTGCCGACGCTCGACGGCCGCGCGCTTTTCACGGTCGAAGACCTGCGTCAGCCGGACGGCGCGCTGCATCCGGTCCAGCAGGCGATGGTCGATTGCCACGGCTCGCAGTGCGGCTTCTGCACGCCGGGCTTCATCATGTCGATGTGGGCGCTCTACGAGAAGCACGGCCACGAACAGGGCTGCGCGAATCGCTCCGTGCCGTCGCGCGAGGCGATCGGCAATGCGCTCACGGGCAATCTGTGCCGCTGCACCGGCTACCGGCCGATCGTCGATGCGGCCGAGCGCATGTTCGAGGCGCCTGCGCCGAAAGCGCCGGTCGACGTGAAGGCGCTGGCCGCCGCGCTGGCATCGATCGAGCGCAGCGAGACGTTCCGCTACGAGCACGCCGGCCAGCAATTCGCCGCGCCGCGCACGGTTGCGGCGCTCGCGCAGATCAAGGAACAGGCGCCGGCCGCGCGCATTCTCGCGGGCAGCACCGACATCGGCCTGTGGGTCACCAAGCAGATGCGCGAGCTCGGCAACCTCGTCTATGTCGGGCAGATCGCCGAGCTGCAAAAGCTCGCAACCGGCGACGACTGGATCGAAATCGGCGCGGGTGTCAGCGTCGAAAAAGCGTATGCGGAGATCGCGAAGCAGTATCCGGAGCTGACCGAAATGTGGCAGCGCTTCGCCTCGCTGCCGATCCGCAATGCCGGCACGCTCGGCGGCAATATCGCCAACGGCTCGCCGATCGGCGATTCGATGCCGGGCCTGATCGCGCTCGGCGCACGCGTGATCGTGCGCGGCGGCGAGATCGAGCGCGAGATGCCGCTCGAAGACCTGTACCTCGCCTATCAGAAGAAGGACATGGCCGAGCACGAGTTCGTGGTCGGCCTGAAGGTGCCGACGCGCGGCGGCGCGCGCGCGAACCTGCGCTTTCGCACCTACAAGCTCTCGAAGCGTTTCGATTCGGATATCTCGGCTGTCTGCGCGGCGTTCTCGTTCATCGCCGATGGCGACGTGATCCGCGAGCCGCGCATCGCGTTCGGCGGCATGGCCGCGACGCCGAAGCGCGCGCTCCATGCCGAAGCCGTGCTGCGCGATGCCGAATGGCACGAGGCGACCGCGCAGGCCGCGATGCTCGCGCTCGGCAACGACTATGCGCCGCTCACCGATATGCGCGCGACCAGCGACTATCGCCTCGAAGCGGCGAAGAACACGCTGTACCGCTTCTGGCTCGAAACGCGCACGAATCGTCCGCTGCCGAAGAACGCGCTCGACGTGCGCGCGGTCGCGCCGGCCGGCGCGAGCGCTTGAGCCCGGCGAGCCCCGCGAGCCCAACGCGCGCTTAAGAAATACGGAGAACACCACAATGAACCAGCAAGCCGAACCGTTCCTGAACGAGCTTCAGGACCTCGACGACTTCACCCAGGTCCACGTCTCGCGTCCGCATGAATCGGCGCATCTGCACGTGAGCGGCCGCGCGACCTATACCGACGATATCCCCGAACTGGCCGGCACGCTGCACGCGGCGCTCGGGCTCTCGGCGAAGGCGCACGCGAAGCTCGTATCGATCTCGCTCGACAAGGTGCGCGCGACGCCCGGCGTGGTCGCGGTCTTTACCGCCGACGACATCCCCGGCGTCAACGACGTCGGCCCGATCGTCCATGGCGACGATCCGATTCTCGCCAACGGTGTCGTGCAATACGTCGGCCAGCCGATCTTTATCGTGGTCGCGACCTCGCACGAGGCGGCGCGGCTCGGCGCGCGCCGCGCCGAGGTGGTCTACGAGGAGCTGCCGGCGGTGCTGACCGCGCAGCAGGCGCGTGCCGCGAACCAGTTCGTGCTGCCGCCGATGAAGCTCGCGCGCGGCGATGCCGGCACGAGGATCGCGCGCGCCGCGCGTCGCGAGGCCGGCGAGATGCTGCTCGGCGGCCAGGAGCAGTTCTATCTCGAAGGGCAGATTTCGTACGCGGTGCCGAAGGACGACGACGGCATGCACGTCTACTGCTCGACGCAGCATCCGACCGAAATGCAGCACCTCGTCGCGCATGCGCTCGGCGTTGCTTCGCATAACGTATTGATCGAATGCCGGCGCATGGGCGGCGGCTTCGGCGGCAAGGAATCGCAGTCGGCGCTGTTCGCCTGCTGCGCGGCACTCGCCGCGTGGAAGCTGCTGTGCCCGGTCAAACTGCGCCCGGACCGCGACGACGACATGATGGTCACCGGCAAGCGCCACGATTTCCACTACACATACGAAGTGGGCTACGACGAAGAAGGCGTGATCGACGGCGTCGCGGTCGACATGACTTCGCGCTGCGGCTTTTCCGCCGATCTGTCCGGCCCGGTGATGACGCGCGCGCTGTGCCACTTCGACAATGCGTACTGGCTCTCCGACGTGTCGATCGACGGCTTCTGCGGCAAGACCAACACGCAGTCGAACACGGCGTTTCGCGGCTTCGGCGGCCCGCAGGGCGCGTTCGCGATCGAGTACATCATCGACAACGTCGCGCGCTCGGTCGGCCTCGATGCGCTCGACGTGCGCCGCCGCAATCTGTACGGCAAGACCGAGCGCAACCAGACGCCGTACGGCCAGGTGGTCGAAGACAACGTGATTCACGAGTTGATCGACGAGCTCGAAGCGACGAGCGATTACCGCGCGCGCCGCAAGGAGATCGACGAGTTCAACGCGAACAACGAGGTCCTGAAGAAAGGGCTTGCGCTGACGCCGGTCAAGTTCGGCATCGCGTTCAACGTCACGCACTTCAACCAGGCCGGCGCACTCGTACACATCTATACCGATGGCTCGGTGCTCGTGAATCACGGCGGCACCGAAATGGGCCAGGGACTCAACACGAAGGTCGCGCAGGTCGTCGCGCATGAACTAGGCGTGGGCTTCAACCGCATTCGCGTGACCGCGACCGATACGAGCAAGGTCGCCAATACGTCGGCGACGGCGGCTTCGACCGGTTCCGATCTGAACGGCAAGGCCGCCCAGGACGCCGCGCGCCAGCTGCGCGAACGGCTTGCTGCGTTCGCCGCCGACCGCTACGGCGCGGGCCGCGTCAACGCATCGGACGTGCGCTTCGTGCACGACCGCCTGGTGGTGGGCGACGTGGCCGTGCCGTTCGAGGAAGTGGTCGCGAAGGCTTACCTCGCGCGCATTCAGTTGTGGTCCGACGGTTTCTACGCGACGCCCAAGCTCTACTGGGATCAGTCGAAACTGCAGGGCCGGCCGTTCTATTACTACTCGTACGGCGCGGCGGTGTCGGAAGTCGTGATCGACACGCTGACCGGCGAGATGCGTGTGCTGCGCGCCGATGCGCTGCACGACGTGGGCGCGTCGCTGAATCCGGCGCTCGACGTGGGCCAGGTGGAAGGCGCGTTCATTCAGGGCATGGGCTGGCTCACCACTGAGGAGTTGTGGTGGAACGCGGGCGGCAAGCTGATGACGCATGCGCCGTCGACCTACAAGATTCCGACCGTCAACGACGTGCCGCCGGTTTTCAACGTTCGGCTCTTCAAGAACCGTAATGTCGAGGACAGCATCCATCGTTCGAAGGCGACCGGCGAGCCCCCGTTGCTGCTGCCGTTCTCGGTGTTCTTCGCGGTGCGCGACGCGGTCTCGGCGGTCGGCGGCCACCAGGTCAATCCGCCGCTCAACGCGCCCGCGACCAGCGAGGAAATCCTCAAGGCGGTCGGCGCGGTGCGTGCCGCCACCACGGCCGCGCGGCAGGTGTCACGGTGAGTGTCGAGTTGCGGGAGCGCAGTATGGAAGCATGCCTCACTCATCTCGTGCGCGGCACGAGCGCACCGGGCGACGGCTCGGCAGTGCGGATCGGCCGCCGCCGCGTCGCGTCAGAGCTTGAACCGCGACCGGCGCCGATGCATATCGTGCTGTTCGGCGCGGGGCACGTCGGGCATGCGCTCGTGAAGCTGCTCGGCAGTCTGCCGTGCGTGGTGCAGTGGGTCGATGAACGCGACGAACTGTTCCCCGACGAAACGCCGCCCAACGTGCAGATCGAGGCGACCGACACGCCCGAGGCGATCGTCGACGCGGCGCCGCCCGGTGCCTGGTTTCTCGTGATGACGCACAACCATGCGCTCGATTTTTCGCTCGCGGCGCGCATCATGCGGCGGCGCGATTTCAGCTACTTCGGCATGATCGGCTCGAAGACGAAGCGCGTGAAATTCGAGCGGCGTCTGCTCGATCGCGGCGTCGAGCTCGAGCGGCTCGTGGAGATGACGTGTCCGATCGGCGTCGAGGGGATCGTCGATAAAGCGCCGGCGGCGATTGCGATTGCCGTGTGCGCGCAGTTGCTGCGGTTGAGGACGCAGCGGGCTACCGCGGCACCGGTTGACGGGCAGGTGCGGATTCGCGACGCGGATGTTAGCGAGCGGGCCGTCGTGCCGGCCACGGCGTAACGCAGGGCACCGTTACGGCAAGACCACGGCACAGTAGCGGCACGATGACGGCGCAAGGAGTTTGCGCGAGCGTTCGACGAGGCCGGCGTTTATGCGCCGGCCTCATCGCTTTTTTGCGGCGGCGTTTTCGCCTGGGCTGTGGCGCGGCCTTTCGTCTCGGCTTCCGTGCGTGCTTCTGTCCGCACTTCCGTCGCCACGGCCGTGCGCACCCTCGGCGACCCCGGCTTCGCGCGCGGCATTTTCCGCGCGACCAGTTCATCCGATACCCCGGACATCAACGTTCTCAGCCAGCCGACGTCGCTCGGCCGATCCGGCTGCGGATGCCAGAGCTGATAGCACCGGATGCGCGGAAACGCGATCGGCACCTCGACGACCGCGAGCGGCAGCATGCTCGCGTAGTGCATCGCGAAGCGGCGCGTCGTCGTGAAGATCAGGTCCGATTGCAGCAGCGTTTGCGGCACGAGCCCGAAGTAGGGCAGCGTCGCGACGATGCGCCGCTCGGCGCGTGCTCGCGCGAAGCCGGTGTCGATCGCGCCGCCGCGCGCGCCGCTATACGGCGTCGGCGCGAGATGCGGCGCGGCCAGATACGCTTCGCGCGTGAGCGGCGCGCGCGTCAACGGATGATCGGCGCGCATCATGCACACGACGGTATCGGCGAACAGGTCGCTGCGCTCGAAGCGCGGATCGGGCTTCGGCCAGTTGCCGATCACGAGATCGAGTTCGCCGGCGTCGAGCGCGGCCGCATGATCGAGCAGCGGTCCCAGCGATTCGATTTCGAGCCGCGCGTGCGGGGCCGCTTCGCGAAACCGCGCGATCACGGTCGGCATGAAGAAGTCGTTCAGATAATCGGGCGCGGCGACGCGAAAGGTGCGGCGCGAGCGGCCCGGATCGAAGTCGCCGTGCGGCGTGGCGACGAAATCGACATCGCGCAGCACGCGTTGCGCGGCCGCGAGCAGCGACTCCCCGTATTCGGTCGGCACCATGCCCGACTTGCCGCGCACCAGAATCGGATCGCCGAGCGTTTCGCGCAGCTTGCGCAGCGCGGTGCTGATCGCGGGCTGGGTCTGGTTCAGACGCTGCGCGGTCTGCGTGACGCTGCGCTCGACGAGCAGCGTGCGCAGCACGCGCACGAGCCAGATATCGAGTGAGGCGGCGGCGGTGTCGTCCATGATGAAAGCGTGGCGCGGGCGGTCCGGGGCGGCGTGAAGCATGATGCGGGGGCCGTCCGCCGCGCGGCGCGTGCGTGAATGCGAAGGTTATAACCTTAGGCCCGTTTGCGGGTGAGCGGCATAGCGGGCGCGGTATGGCGGGCATCAGCGCGGCGGGTTGCCGTGGTGGCTTCGCGGGAGCGGAGGCAGGCAGCGCAGCCGCGATGCCGCGACGCCGGCGGGAAAGCGGAAAGCCGGCACTCGAACCGCCCACCGCGTGCAACGCGACTCACCCCATGCCGCCCGCCGGCCGCGCACATGCGTTCATGCCGGCTCATAGGCACACTCGTGCTCGTCTACGTCTTCTCGACCGGCTTGTCCGGCAGCCCCCACGGTAGCGAACTGATCCGCTTCACCTCGCGCGACTCGAGCCAGTTCGGCGTGCGCGCGCAGTACAGCACCATCGGCAGCGCGTCCTCGCCCCAGAACAACTGATCGTTCAGACGAAACGTCGGCACGCCGTACACGCCGAGGCTGATCGCGTCGGCGGTATTGCGCTGCAACTGCGCCTTCGCGGCCTCGCTCCGGATCAGTTCGGGGCCGTCCGGCTGGCCGACGCGTGCGCATAGTTCGGCGAAGGCTTCGTCGCTCGACGGATCGCGTCCCTCGCGCCAGATGAAGCGGAAAATCTCGCGCACGAACTGGACGTCGCCGTTCGCGGCCGTGGCGAGCAGCAGCGGTTTCATCGAATCGAACGGATGCGCGGGCGGCATCCTGTACGGAATGCCGAGCTGTTCCGCGCGAAACAGCGCGTGCCGGTACATGAACGTGCGCTTGGCGGGCACGCTGTACGCCGAGCGCTGGCCCCAGTGGCGATACAGATCGTTCAGCACGACCGGCGTGAACGCGAAGTCGAAGCCGGGCCATTTGTCGTGTTGCTCGAGCAACAGGTAGGTGAACGGCGAGACGAAATCGTAGAACCACAGCGGCTGTTGGGCGTCGATGCCAACGCTCATAAATGTCTCCCGGGTACCTGCTTCAGGACGGCGCGGACGGTGCGTCTGCTATTCCGTCGAAATCGTAACGATCTTACGCGGTGCGGCCCGCGCTTGCACCGGTCGATATCCCCTGGTGCAAGCGGGGCGCCGGTTTGCGCGGCTGCGTGCGGTGAACGAGGGGCAAGCCGCGCTGGTGCGAAAGGCATTCGAGGCGCGGGTGGCGCCGGCCTGCCGTGTGTTCAGTCTTTAAGGTCGCCGTCCGCTTCGCCGCTGCCGCGCGGATCTGCGCCGCTCTCCGCGTTCCGGCTCGTGCGGCCGCTGGTGTCGCCGCTGGTGTCGCCGTTTGCGGCACGGCTTGCGCGCTCGTCCGCGGCAACCGTCGGTCCCGTCGCCGGCTCCGTCGCGGCTTGCGCTGTCCGGCCGTCCGCTTCATCCGTGTCGTCGACCTCGTCCAGCACGCCTTGCGTGTCGCGGCTCGCCATGAGCCGCCGCCGCACGAAGCCGATGTGCTCGCGCAGCACGTAGAACTGGTCCGCGTAGGCGAGCGGCATTTTCATGCCGTTGACCGAGTCCTCGATCGTGTCGAGCCGCTCGATCAGCGAGGTGCGCTCGGCGGCCGAATGCTCGCTGAGCGCGCTGCGCTCGATCGCGATCAGCGAGCCGTACCAGCGATAGATGCGCGACTTGACCCGCCATGCGTAAAGCCCCGGCACGACGCGCAGCGCCGGCACGAGCAGCACGATCAGCGGCACCACGACCACGAGCAGCCGGTCGGCGAGGCTTGCGATCCAGAACGGCAGCGTCCGGTACAGGAAGCTCTTGCCCGACTTGTAGTAGCGCGCGGCGTCGTCGGAGAGCGGGAAGTCGTGCGCGATCGGCGCGGGGAATTCGCCGGCGTGCTGCATGACCGTCGCGTGGCCGTGCACCTCGCGCGCGGCTTCGATCAGCAGATCGGAGAGAGCGGGATGCAGCGAGTCGCGCGCGACGAGCTCGGCGGTCGGCGCGACGATGTTGATCGAGTTCGCCGGCAGGTTTTGGCCGAGGTCCAGCGAACCCATCGGTATCTTCAGCTGGGTCAGATACGGAAAGCGGCGTGTGTACGCGTCGGCCTGCGTGAAATCGTAGAAGCGGATGTTCTGCGTGCGGTAAAGCTTGCCCATCACGGCGGGCTGTGCCGAGTCGCCGGCGAGAAAGGCCGCGTCGATCTTGCCGTCGATCAGCGCGTTGGCGGCTTCGTCGCCCGAGAGCGGCAGCAGCCTGGTCGCCCCGCCCGGCACGATGCCGTTGGCCTTGAGCAGCGCGAGCGCGAGTTCGCGCGTGCCACTGCCTTCGGCGCCGATCGCGAGCCGCTGGCCCTTGAACTCGGAGAGCCACTGCACGGGCGCGCCGCGATAGAAGATCGCGAGCGGCACGTAGGCGACGCTGCCGAGCGACATCAGATCCTTGCCCGCCGTGCCGGGCGTGACGCCGCTCTGCACGAAGCCGACGTCGACGTTCGAATTCGGGTCCGAGAGCCGCTTGAGGTTTTCGAGCGAGCCCTGCGAGTCCAGCACGTTCAGCGTGATGCGGTTGCGCGCGAGGATCGTCTTGTACTTCTGCGCGGCGTTCCAGAACGTGCTGCCGACGGGGCCGGCGCTGATCGTCAGCGTGCTCGGCGGTGCGGGCTGGATGAGCCGCACGGCGGCCCAGATCGCGACGATGGCGAGCAGCACGAGTGGCCCGAACGACACCGCGAGGTCGCGCCACGAGATCGCGACGAAACGGGCGACGAGACGAGGGGGACGGGTGCGGCCGGTGGCTGGCTTCATCGGATCAGGTGGCGGCGGTGGTCGTGAGGGCGAACGTGCGACGGTGTTGCGAAACGGCGAAACGGTGCGGCATCCGGAGGCCGGAGCGGGCGGGCTGCGGGTCGCCGTCACCACGCGTCGCGCCGATGGTACCTGAGATTCGCGCGACGGCGAAACACGCGGCGCGGCGGTGCGCGGACAAAGGCGTAACAAATCGTGAACTCCACATGCGCTGGATGTGAGCGGCGTCTGAATCGCAATTGAGCCGCAAATCAGCCGCCTGCGGGCCGTCCGCGCATGGCCTCGCCCGTTCACTTTGCATTCCGGCATCCGCTGTCGCCGCGCCACGCCCGCCACTAAACCCTTTGCGCTTCTGTCCCGGCTAGATTAAATTGTGGATCGCTACCGCGAGCCAACGTTTGCGCGGCGCGATCCCGGCATGGCGGACAAGAACCGGGGGCGCCGGCGAATTTCGCGGTTTGCGGGTTCCCGTTCCGGGTCCGCGCGCCGTCCTGACCGGGCGGCACACGACGGACAGGGCGGCAACTGGCCTCTCTCGCCTCTTGCGCACCGTGTCGTAGCCTTAACCGGTCGTCGCCGAAGCTCGCTTCGCGCCACGCCGGTTGCCCGTAGTCGTAACGAAACCGCTTGAGATGCGGTCCAATGTGAAATCAAGGAGAAGAGAGCTATGAAAACGGTCGGTGTTCTGAAAACGCTGGGTTCGGTGGTGGCAATGGTGGTGGCGTGCAACGTGTACGCTCAGGCAAGCGCTCCGGCAACGGATTCGACCGCGGCCACAGCCGCCAGCGTCAAGGCCGGCAAGCGCGCGAACCACCAGCTCGGCCGCAAGGTGCGTGCCGCGCTCACGAAGACCCAGGGTCTCGACGTGTCGAACATCGCCGTGCGCGCACGCGGCGGCGCGGTGACGCTGACCGGCTCGGTACCGAGCCAGGGCCAGATCGATGCGGCCGGTACGGCCGCGAAGGGTGTCGCCGGCGTGACGTCGGTCTCGAACAAGCTGACCGTCATGCAGCAGTAAGATGCAGCAGTAAGCGCCACGGCGCACGCGCGGCGGCTCGCAAGGCCGCGCGTCGCCGGGGGCGGATTCGCGGACTGCCGCGAACGATCAACGCAGAACATGGCTCCGGCTCATCGCCGGAGCTTTTTTTTCGCCTGCGCCTTTGCCTGCACCCTCGCTTTTGCCCTCGTCGTGACCGGCCGGTTGCCGATTGTGCGGAAGCGTCGCGAGAACCGGGCGACCGGGCTGCCGACCCCGGCGAGCCGCGCGCTCGCGCCGCCGTTCTGGCAGCGTTCCGGATTGGTGCGCTGCGACACAGTGCTGACGCACGCCGAGGCGTACTGTGACGTCTGGAACGGGAGCCGACGTCATGAAAACCACGCTGTTTCGCTATATCGATCTGCCGATCGGCGATCGGGCCGCTTTCGAGCTCGTGTGCGCGCGCCATGGCTTCGCACCCGCGCATTTCGACATCAGCGCCAGCGTGAGCGCGGACGAGCCCGCGCCCGAGCGTCTCGTCACCGTGCGGCGCGGCGGCTGGGCGCAGTCGTATCCCGATCGTCACGGGCAGTGGATCAGGCAGTTCGACGCCGATCTGACCTGCCGCTATTTCAAGTAGACGCCGCGCCGGCGCCCGCCGTCAGGACAGCACGAGCCTGACGCCGACCAGCGTCAGCGTGGCCGCCAGCAGATTGCGCAGCAGCGCATCCGGCGCCCGCGACGACAGATAGCTGCCGATCGCGATCCCCGGCAGCGAACCCACCAGCAGCGACAGCAGCATCGACCAGTCGACCGAGCCGAGCAGCCAATGGCCCGCGCCCGCGAGCAGCGTCAGCGGCACCGCGTGCGCGATGTCCGAGCCGACGATGCGCGTGGTCGGCAGCAGCGGATACAGCAGCAGCAACACCGTCACGCCGATCGCGCCCGCGCCGACCGAGGTCAGCGACACCAGCACGCCGAGAACCGCGCCCGTTAGCATCGTCAACGCGAGCGTGCGCCCCTGGCTCGGGGCGCGCTGCTTGCGTGCGCCGAGTGCCGCGAGCTGCGGGCGGAACACGAGCGCGATCGCCGTGATCAGCAGCGCCGCGCCGAGCACGACCTGAATCAGCCGGCTCGCGCCGGGCGTGTCCATGCCGTGCCGATGCAGCAGGATCAGCGTGATCGTGGCCGCCGGCACGCTGCCGGCGGCGAGGCGCAGCGTGATCTGCCAGTCGACGGAGCCCTTCAGTCCGTGCACGAGCGTGCCGGTTGCCTTGGTGGCGGCCGCGTAAAGCAGGTCGGTGCCGACGGCGGTGGCCGGATGCACGTTGAACAGCAGGACGAGGATCGGCGTCATCAGCGAGCCGCCGCCGACGCCCGTCAGCCCGACCAGGAAGCCGACGAACAGGCCGGAGAAAGAGTACAGCAGATCGATGTGGGGAAGTGCCATTGAACGGACAGCTGACTGATCGGTGGTGAAGGGTTGGGCGGCAAGGCCGGCGGGTTCGCCGGGGCGGGGGGGCGCGGCTTGCCGCATGGCCGCTGCCGGATGCGGTCGCGCTGGCGGTCCCGCCGCCGGCTGATGGCCGGCCGGTGGCTGCCGCACGGCGCCGCGGACCGTGAAGTCGAGGGGGCCGTACCGGTTGCCCGGGCCGCCGCCTGCGCGACGAAAGGCGCTATTGTCGCAAAACTGCCGCTCCCGCGTGCGGGATGTGAGTCCGGGTGTGGGCGGCATGCTGGAGCGGGCGCTGTGCGGCGTGCGGCATGAGGGCGTTGCGAGTTGCGTTCGATGGCGCGCGCAGCGTGCAACGCAGGGGTGTTGCATGCTGCATTGGGTCTGCCCGGAGTGCGGCGCCAAGCGAGTGCGCCTCATGTCGAGCCGGGACCCGCTACCTGCTCGGAGCGCAAGGCGGGTGCCGCGTTGTTGCATGGCGCGCTGCGTGGAGCGGTAAAGCGAGAGCACCGGGCACACCGGGCGCACCGAGAGCGTGCCCAGCGCGGGCAGTCCGATTTTCCCACATGCCGCCTCAGCCGCCGCTCAAAGCGCCCGGCGAATCTCGACCACGCCGAACACCGCGAGCATCAAGCCGACCATCCGGTCGATTGCGCCGCGCAGCTTCGTGCCGATCGCATGGCGCGCGAGCGATACCACGGTCACGAGAAAACACCACCACGCGATCGAACCGGCGAATACGCCGCCGACCGTCGTCAGCGCGATGGCCGGCGAGAACGCACCGCGTGGCGCGAGCGTCGTGAACAGCGCGGCGAACATGATGACGGTCTGCGGGTTGGTCAGCGTCAGCAGCAAGGCGCTCGCGTATGCGCGCAGCGCGCCGGCGCGGCCGATCTGGGCGAGCCGGCCGTCGCCATGGCCATGGCCGGCGGCGCCGTTGGCGAGGGCGGCGGAAGGCTTCTGCAGCAGCGCGCGCACGCCGAGGTACAACAGAAACAGGCCCGCGAGCAGATGCAGCGGACGGTCGTAGGCGAGCATGAATTGCGAAATGCCGACGAGGCCGAGTGCCGCGATCAGCCCGTAGGCGGCGTCGCCGCTCGCGATACCGAAGCCGATCGCGAGCCCGGCGCGCGGGCCGCCAGTCAGCGTGCGGCGGATACACAGCATGCCCATCGGACCGATCGGCGCGGCGATCGCGAGGCCGACGCCCGCGGCGGTGAAGAAGAGACTCGTGGTGGACATGGACGGGTTCCCGGACGGTTGTTCTGATGGGGCGTGTCGATTGCGCCGACGAGGGGGCTCGTCGTTGCGTGCCGATATCGAGGTGGTTCCTTGAGCTCGGCGCCGCTCGTGTCGTCAACGGTGTTTGTACGTTCTACGGCTTGTGCGGCGGTTCGACGAGCGGCGCGAGACGACTTGCCGCCGGCCGCGCGCCTCGCAGTCGGCGCATTCGCGAGCATAGCGACACCGAAAATAGCGGGCAAGCGCGACGAACGCGATGTGCGGGCTCATCGCGTGTATTGAGCCCGTCATGGGAGACGCGGCGAAACAGCCTCGGCGGCGTGCGTTCCATTCAGCGTTGCACGGTTCCGCCAGGCTCGTGCGGACGCCGCGAAAAAAAGCTAGGCGTCGCGACGGGTTTCATCGGCGTGCTCGAGCCGTCCCGATACGTTCGCGAGCAGCAGCGCGAACAGTACCGCGCCGATCGTCGCGAACAGGAGCGCGCCAATCAACGCGGCCAGTATCAGCATGGTCCATGTCAGGCCACTCATCTATACGGCTCCAGCGTGTCTTTGCGGCATCGTAACCCGTACTCGCCTGACGCTTATGTGCGCTTGCCCGCTGGAAAACCGTGGTCGCACGTATGCCGTGCTCACGGAAAGCCGCAAGACCGCGGCGGTTTGCCTTGACTTGCCGCGCCGGCGCGTGCGGAAAAGACCTAGTCCGTTTCCGCAATTCCATGGCGGAATCGAACCGGGTTCCGCTCGACACAATCCGCCACCGGTCCTTCGATTGTCGGCGGGCTAACGCCATCCGATTTTAATGTTTCATGTCTGAAACATTAATTGTTGTTTTGTGTATTCAAGGCTTTCATTGGAGAATAATTAAATAATCTATTCACCTTCCAATGCATTTAAATTGGATGAGGAATTGGCTTCGTTGCGCCGCCTGGCCGGTATCTTCAGGAGAACGCAGGCGTTCCGGCGGCACGGCGGCTTCGGAAGCCGGTCGAGGGAATTGCACTCTCAGACAATGTTTTCCGGCAAGGATAAACCTGGATAAGACGAAATAAAGGTCGGATAAAATTAAAATAGGCCTCTTTTCGAGCAGGCGCGCAGTGTGCGCTGGCGTACGCAATCAATTTTCGAATTGCCCTAACATTTGCGAATGCATATTCGGCCATATGCAGAATTCCGCATTAATTCATTGATATGGCGGTTGCTTCGGCAAGGTGCTGAATCGCACAGACCGGCCACCCATTAATGCGCCAACATGTCCGCATTTTCGGTCATGGCGGCTAAATGCTGGAAGCCGTCGCTATGATCCAGTGCACCGAGTGGGTATTCCCGGTGGCGATAGAAGATGAAGTCGATCGTTTTCCGTTGAGAGGATGGCTATGACCTGCGCAAGTCTCGAGTCCGCAATGCTGCGCTGGGTGCATGCGCCGAACAAAGGCGTGCGCCGCATTGCAATTCTGCTGTTCAACGATTGCTCGCTGCAAGGCGCGGGTGTCATTGCCGAGGTTTTCCAGGCCGCGAACGAACTCTCCACGTCGGGCTCGGGTGCGTGGCTCTACGACGTGTCGTTTCTGTCCGTCGACGGCGGCATGGTGGCCGCGTCGTCCGGCTTGCGGGTGTGGACCGACGGGCTCGATGCGCGTCATTACCGCGGCTTCGATGCGCTGTATGTCGCGGGCGGCAAGGGCGCGGCGATGGCGGCGCGCGACGAGCGGCTGATCGGCTGGCTGCGCCGCGTACGCCGCAACACGTCGATGATGCGCTCGATCGCCGAAGGACGCGCGGTGCTCGACGCGGCTTACGTGCCCGACGGCGCGGAGGCGGGCGAGCCGCATCAGCCGGCCCATGACGCGGGCGAACCGAACGGCGTGAACGGCGCGAGCGCGGCAAGCCCGGAGAGCGCCACGCATGGCACGGCGGAACTCGGCGACCGGCTGGAGTCGATGCGTAGCGCGCTCGCGCTGATCAAGCGCGACCTCGGCAACGCGACCGCGCGCATGGCGGCCGAGCGGCTGCTGGCGGATTCGTCGAACCTCGCGCCGCTGCTCGGCGAGGACGGCGCGCTGAGTCCCGGCGACAAGGTGCGCGCGGCCGCGCGCTGGCTCCAGGAAAACTGCCAGCAGTCGATTTCGATTGCCGACGCCGCGCAGTTCGCGGCCATGAGCGAACGCAATTTCCTGCGCCGCTTCAAGATGGAAATGGGTATTACGCCCTCGAGTTTTCTGCTGCATGAGCGCCTCGCGGTGACATGCAGCCTGCTGACCGAATCCGAATTGCCGGTCGACAAGATTGCGCGCCGCACCGGCATGGGCAATGGCGACCGTCTCGCGAAGGTGTTCCGCAAGCGCATGCGGATTTCCCCGACCGAGTTCAGGATTCAGAGCCGTCGCATGAGCGGCGAGTAGCAGCGCAGGACGCAACCCGGCGAGCGCGCGAAACGGCGCACAGGAGTCTTCTCCTTCGTACCTTGCAGGACTATAAGGAATCCGAATATGTTGAGGCATGGCATCGTGAGCGCAGGATCTGTCGAGCCGGCTGGCGCCGGCGCGCATTGCGCGCATATCGTGCCGGTCATTCTGGCGGGCGGCTCGGGCACCCGGCTGTGGCCGGTGTCGCGAGAAAACTTTCCGAAGCAACTGATCGACGTGGTCGGCTCCGACTCGCTGCTGCAGGCGACCGCGCGGCGCCTCGACGGCTTTCCCGCGAGCTGGCATGTCGATGCCTCGCCGATCGTCGTGTGCGGCGACGAGCATCGCTTCGTGATTGCCGAGCAGTTGCGCGAGAACGGTATCGACGCGCGGCTGATCGTCGAGCCCGCGCGGCGCGACACGGCCCCCGCGCTGACGCTGGCGGCATCGCTCGCGTGCGCGGAGGACCGCGACGCGATCCTGATCGTGATGCCGGCCGATCATGCGATTGCCGACGTGGCCGCATTGCAGCGCGCGCTCGATTGCGCGGCGCGCCACGCGGCAGCGGGCGCGATCGCGACGCTCGGGGTGCCGCCGACGCGGCCCGACACCGGCTTCGGCTATATCCGCATCGGCGCGGCGCTGGCCGAGGGCGGTCATGCGATCGACGGTTTCGTCGAGAAGCCCGCCGAGGAACTCGCAGCCCAATACCTCGCGGCCGGCACGTACTGGTGGAACAGCGGCATCTTCATCATGCGCGCGAGCGTGTGGCTCGATACGCTCGCGCGTTTGCGCCCCGACATGCATGCGCCCTGCGAAAGCGCGTTCGCGAACGGCCGCCAGGACGGCGCGGTGTTCCGGCCGGCGCCGGAGGCCTTCCTCGAAGTGCCCGCCGATTCGATCGACTACGCAGTGATGGAGCGTCTGACGGAGTCGCCGGCGGGCGCGCCGCGCGGCGCCAGCACGATCGATGCGGGCCAGGCCGGCAACGCAGGCCGCGGTCCGATCGACAACACCGCAAGCACAGCCGCAACCACCGGCATTCCCGCCGGCGTCGTGATTCCGCTCGAAGCCGGCTGGTCCGACCTCGGCTCGTGGGACGCGGTATGGGCCGCGATGGAAAAGGATGCGAACGGCAACGCCGGGCGCGGCCGCGTCACCTTCGAAGGCGCGGTGTCGTGCTACGCGCATTCGGAAGGGCGGCTCGTCGCCTGCGTCGGCACCGCCAACGTGGTGGTGGTCGAGACGGCCGACGCGGTGCTGGTGGTGGACCGCTCGCACGTGCAGGACGTGAAGGGTCTCGTGTCGCGCATCAAGGCGCAGAACGCGCCCGAAGCCGACGCGCATCGCAAGGTGCGGCGCCCGTGGGGCTTTTACGATTCGATCGATCACGGCGAGCGCTTTCAGGTCAAGCGCATCGTCGTCACGCCCGGCGCGCAGTTGTCGCTGCAACTGCATCATCACCGCGCCGAACACTGGGTGGTGGTGCGCGGCACCGCGCTCGTCACGCGCGGCGAAGAGCAGTTCCTGCTCACCGAAAACCAGTCGACCTACATTCCGCTCGGCACGCGTCACCGGCTCGAAAACCCCGGCAAGGTGCCGCTCGAAATCATCGAAATCCAGTCCGGCACCTATCTCGGCGAGGACGACATCGTGAGGTTCAACGACAACTACGGCCGCTGCCCGTAAGCAGCATGGATACGCCCCGTTGGCGAACATAAAAGGCAATACGAGGGAAGCAAACATGCGCAAGTTTCAGGATCTGCTCGCGCGAATTTTCGATGTCGCGCTGGTGTTGGCGGGTGCGGCCGTGGCGTCGCAAATCCGCTTCGACTATCTCGGCCAGTCGGGCTTCTACTGGGCGCTGGCGATGTTTTCCGCCGCCTTCGCGCTGGCGATCTTTCCCGCCTTCGGCGTGTACGAATCGTGGCGCGGCCGCTCGAAGCTCGGGCTCGCGGGCCAGGTGTCGCTCGCGTGGCTGATCGTGCAGGCCTGCGCGCTGGCGCTGATGTATTCGCTGCATCGGATCGACATCGTCTCGCGGCTGTGGTTTTCGTACTGGACCGCGACGACCGGCGGCCTGCTGATCGCCTACCGGCTCGTCACGCATGCGGTGCTCGCGCGGGCGCGCGGCGCCGGCATGAACCTGCATCAGGTCGCGATTGTCGGCAGCGGTTCGCAGTGCGATGCGATCCTGCGCCGTATCGAGTCGGCGCCGACCGCGGGCTTTCGTGCCACGGCCGTCTACAACACGCGGCCGGACGATTCCGCGGTGACGAATTCGCGCGTGCCGGTGTTCGAGCGCGTCGACGCGCTCGCCGACTACATCCGCACCAACGACGTCCACGAACTCTGGCTGATGCTGTCGCTCTCCGAGGAGCCGCTCATCTGCGCGCTGATCGACGAGTTCCGCGACGACCTCGTCAACATCCGCTTCATGCCGGACGTGCGCAGTCACGCGTTGTTCGAAGGCAGCGGCGTCGTCGATCTGCTCGGCGTGCCGGCGATCAACCTGGTCGCCTCGCCGCTGTCGGCCAACGCGATGCTGAAGAAAGAGATTTTCGACCGGCTGTTCGCGGCGAGCGCGCTGCTCGGGCTCATGCCGCTGCTGCTCGGCATCGCGATCGCGGTGAAGCTGTCCTCGCGCGGGCCGGTGCTGTTCAAACAGAAGCGCAAGGGCGCGGACGGGCGCGTGTTCACGATCTACAAGTTTCGCTCGATGCGGCTGCATACCGAAGCGAAAGGCACCTTGAGCCAGGCGACGCGCAACGACAAGCGCGTGACGAAAGTGGGCGCGTTCCTGCGCCGCACGAGCCTCGACGAGCTGCCGCAATTTTTCAACGTGCTGCGTGGCGACATGTCGGTCGTAGGACCGCGCCCCCATGCGCTCGAGCACGACGACCTCTACCAGAAGGTGGTCGCGGGCTACATCAATCGCTACCGGATCAAACCGGGAATCACGGGCTGGGCGCAGATCAACGGCTTCCGTGGCGAAACCGACCGCATCGAGAAGATGGAACGTCGCGTCGAACATGACCTGTACTACCTCGGTCACTGGTCGTTCGCGCTCGACATGCGGATCATCGGCGCGACGATCGTCGCAGGACTGGTTCATCGAAACGCTTACTAAGCAGTCGATAAAAAACGCCTCGGGGCGAAGGAGGAAGGATCATGAACTCACTGGGTTTTCGTGCGGGAACGATGGTGGTTTTCGCGAGTGCCGCACTGCTCGCCGGCTGCGGCAGTGTACCGGGCCAACGGATGATTACGCCGGCCACGGTGCAGGACACGGGAGGGGATTTCAGTCCCACCGAAGCTTCGCAGCAGCAGCAGATTCCGATCACCGACATTAACCTGGCGCTGCTGAAGAAGATGAACGCCGACCAGCAGGCCATGACGATGCCGCCCGATATCGCAGCGCTGTTCGGCAAGCCGACCGCGTACAAGGTCGGCCCCGGCGACGTGCTGCAGATCGTCGTGTGGGATCACCCGGAACTCGCGGCCGCGCTCGGGCAGCCGACGCAGACCTCGCGGCCCTCGGATGCGATTCCGGGCTTTCTGATCGACGAAAGCGGCGACGTGCAGTTTCCGTATGCGGGCACCCTGCACGTGGCGGGCAGGGACGTCGCGTCGATCCAGCGCGAACTGCATCAGCGTCTGAGCAAGGTGTACCAGAAGCCCGAAGTGACGGTGCGGGTCGCGTCGTTCCGTAACGCGCAGGTGATGATCGACGGCGAAGTGCGCACGCCCGGCAGCCAGTCGGTCAACGACATTCCGATGTCGCTGACCAACGCGATCGGCCTGAGCGGCGGCTTCACGACGACCGCGGACCGCAGCCGCGTCGACCTGATCCGCAACGGCCATACGTATTCGCTGAACATCGACGACCTCATCAAGCACGGCCACAATCCGTCGGACATCTATCTGCAGGCGGGCGACATGGTGCGGGTCAACGCGCGCGAGGACAGCGGCGTGTACGTGATGGGCGAGGTCAACAAGCCGGCCACGGTGCTGCCGCTGCGCAACGGCTCGCTGACGCTCTCGCAGGCGATCTCCGACGGCGGCAGCTTCGACTCGAACACGGCCGCCGCGCAACAGCTGTTCGTGATCCGCAATTCGACCAGCGACTCGCCGCAGATCTATCACCTCGACGCTCGCTCGCCGGTGGCGATGCTGCTCGCGAACCAGTTCCAATTGCAGCCGAAGGACATCGTGTACGTCGGCCAGGGCGGCCTGGTTCGCTTCAACCGCGTGCTGAACCTGCTGTTGCCGGCGATCAACGCGGCGGTGACGGGGGTCATCGTCGGGAAGTGACGTAAGAGCGGTGCGCGTAACGCGCACCGCCAGGTCTTGTCGGGGTGAACAACATGGCAATCCACTTTGACGGCCGTTATGAAGGCCGCTACGAGAACCGCTTTGAGAACCGGTTCGAAGCCCGCTTCGAACCCGGTTACGCGGACGTGCCCGGTCCGGGCCGTCTGCGTCCGTCGGACTACCTGCGCACGATCGTGCGCGGTCGGCGCACGATTCTCACGGTGACGCTGATCGCGCTCGCGCTCGGCAGTGCCTACGCGTTGCTCGCGCCGCCGACGTACCGCGCGGATGTGCTGTTTCACGTCGAGGACCGGACGGCCAACCCGACCGGCGTCGCTAACGGCGCGTCGCCGCCGGTCGGCGGCGGCGCCGATTCGAAGCCGTCGACAGCCGCGCAGATCGAGTTGTTGAAGTCGCGGCTCGTCGTCGAGGAGGCGGTGCGCACGCTGCACCTCGACATCACGGCGACGCCGCGTTATCTGCCGCTCGTCGGTGCGAGGATCGCGGGTCTCGCGAATGGACGATGGGGCCGATGGGGTCTCAGGCTGCCGTCGTTCATGAAGCTGTCGGGCTTCGCGTGGGGCAACGAGAGCATCGCGGTGTCGCGTTTCGATACCGCGAAGCCGATGTACGACGCGAGCTTCACGCTGGTGGCGGGGGCCGACAACACCTTTGTGCTGCGCGACCCGAACGGCAGCGCGATCCTGTCGGGCCGGGTCGGCGAGACGGTGCAGACCGATACCGCCGACGGCCCGATCGTGCTGCACGTCGACCGGCTCGTCGGCGCGCCCGGCACGCGCTTCACGCTCGCGCGCGCCTCGACGCTCGGCACGGTCGACCGCCTGCAGAACACCATGCTCGTGCAGGAGACCGCGCCGCAATCCGGCGTGATCCGGATGAGCCTCGAAGGCGGCGATCCGGCGTTGGCCGCGGCGATCGTCAACAACATGGCGCAGCAGTTCGTGCGTCAGGACATGGCGAGCCGCTCGACCGAAACGCGCCACACGCTCGCATTTCTTGAGCAGCAACTGCCCGCCCTGCGCAAGGATCTGGACGACGCCGAGCAGCGCTACAGCAAGTTCCGCAACGAGCACGGCACGGTCGATCCCGGCGAGGAGAGCCGGCTGATGCTGCAACAGTCCGCCGACAACAAGGCGCGCCTGCTCGACCTGCAGCAGCAGCGCGTGGAGCTGTTGCAGCGCTTCACGCCGAGCCATCCGTCGGTGGCCGCGCTCGACGCGCAGATCGCCGCGTTGCAGGGCGCGCAGGCCACCATGAAGCGCAGTGCGACGGCGATGCCCGACACCGAGCAGACCGCGCAGCGGCTCAAGCACGACGTGGACGAGAAGACCACGCAATACAACAGTCTGCTGAACAACGTGCAGCAACTGCGCACGACGCAGGCGGGGCAGGTGGCCGGCGTGCGGGTCGTCGACTTCGCCGAAACGCCCGACGATCCGGTGCGGCCGAGGCGCATGCTGGCGGTCCTGGTTTCGCTCGGCGGCGGCCTCGGGCTCGGCATCCTGCTGATTCTGCTCAAACGTGCGATGTACGGCGGCGTCGAGCGGCCCGACGACCTCGAAGGCATGCTCGGCGTGCCGGTGTTCGCGGCCGTGCCGCGCAGTCAGACCCAGCTGCGCCTGCAGCAAAGCGTGGCGCAGCGCCGCCGCGGCCAGCATGTGCTCGCGCACCAGGCACCCGGGGATCTCGCGGTGGAAGGCGTGCGCAACCTGCGCACGTCGCTGCAGCTGTCGCTCGATCACGCGGCCAACAACGTCGTGATGATTACCGGCTCGCGGCCCGACGCGGGCAAGTCGTTCCTGTCGGTGAACCTGTCGGCGCTGGTCGCGTCGGCGAACAAACGGGTGCTGATCATCGACGCCGACATGCGGCGCGGGGACGTGCATTCGCACTTCGGCATCTCCCATCAGCCGGGCCTGTCCGATGTGCTGAGCGGCGGCGATCTGCACTCGATGATCCAGCGCGAGGTGCTGCCCGGTCTGGACGTGCTCGCCAAGGGCTCGTTGCCCACGCATCCGGCCGAGCTGCTGATGAGCAAACGCTTCGAAATGTTGCTTGACGAACTGAAGCCGCAGTACGACCTCGTTATTGTCGATACACCGCCGGTGCTGGCGGTGACTGACTCGACGCTGATCGGCCGATATGCGGGCACCACGCTGCTGGTGGTGCGCCATGGCCGCCAGCCGCTGCACGAGATCATCGAAACCGCGAAACGGTTGCGCAACGGCGGTGTGGCCATGCGCGGCGTGCTGCTGACCGATGTGCCGCAGGAAGCCGCGTTTCTCGGTTCGGGATATCAGGGCGGCTATTACGGCTACGACAGCATTGCCGGTTGACGGCGCGGCCCGCGGCGCAATGCCGTGTGCCGCGGCCGTGTGCGGTTTCGCCTTGGGATCAGCGCGGGCTCGAGGTTCGGATAGGCATCGCCAAACACTATTTGGGGGAAGGTTCCATGAAACGCAAGGTTGCGCTGATCACCGGCATTACTGGACAGGACGGCTCATACCTGGCTGAGTTGCTGCTCGCCAAGGATTACATCGTACACGGCATCAAACGCAGGGTGTCCCTGTTCAACACGGACCGGATCGATCATCTCTACCGCGATCCTCACGAACCGGAGCAACGGCTCTTTCTACACCATGCCGATCTGACCGACTCGACCAGCCTGCTGCGCGTGATCCAGCGCGTCGAGCCGGACGAAATCTACAACCTCGCCGCGCAGAGCCATGTCGCGGTGTCGTTCGAGGAACCGGAATACACGGCCAATGCCGACGGTCTCGGTACGTTGCGCATTCTCGAAGCCATCCGCATTCTCGGCATGCAGGAGAAAACGCGCTTTTATCAGGCATCCACGTCGGAACTCTACGGGCTCGTGCAGCAGGTGCCGCAAAGCGAGACCACGCCGTTCTATCCGCGCAGCCCGTATGCGGTCGCCAAGCTGTTCGCCTACTGGACCACGGTCAATTATCGCGAGGCCTATGGGTTCTTCGCGTGCAACGGGATTCTGTTCAATCACGAATCGCCGGTGCGCGGCGAGACCTTCGTGACGCGCAAGATCACGCGCGCGATCGCGCGCATCGCAGTGGGCACGCAGAAGATGCTGTATCTCGGCAATCTGGCAGCGCTGCGCGACTGGGGCCACGCCCGCGATTACGTGGAAATGCAGTGGATGATGCTGCAGCAGGACCAGCCTGAAGATTTCGTGATCGCGACCGGCGAGCAATACAGCGTGCGTCAGTTCGTGCAGAATGCGGCCGCTGAGCTGGGCATTACCGTGCGTTTCGAGGGCACGGGCGTGGATGAGGTCGGCATCGTCGAAAAGGTGGAAGGACGCGAGATCAAGGTGTCGCCCGGCGATGTGATCGTGCGGGTCGATCCGCGCTATTTCCGGCCGGCCGAAGTCGAAACGCTGCTCGGCGATCCGTCGAAGGCGCACGCGCGGCTCGGCTGGAAGCCGACCACGTCGTTTGCGCAACTGGTCAAGGAAATGGTGCGCTCGGACTACCAGATCGCACGCCGCGACGCGCTTGTCACGCTGGCGGGCTTTACGGCATTGGAGCATCACGAATAGTCATGACGCGTGTGCCGGTCACGGTGTGCGAGTTATCGTGATGGGTTAGCGATCCGCAGTTTCCTGGCGGATCGACGTGCTGTTGATGTGCTTCGTTTCGCGCCCGTAGTGATCGGCTCGCTGCCGATGGCTGCGGGCGCTTGTCTTTTATGGGCCGTTGGTGAGCGGGTGAGTTGGTGAACCGAACCGGTGCCGCGGCTCGGGGCGTTGCGAGGCGCGGTTTCGCGCGTTGCAACGCCCCTGCGCTAGCGCAACGTCAATGATGCGTGTTGACGTTGCGCACGTCGGGCAGCGGTTCGGTCGCGGTGTCGGCTGACGGCGCGATCTGCAGTTCGGATTCGCGCGTGGCCTGTGTCGACAGACGCCGTGCCGTCTTGCTGCTCGAATCGATTTGCAGCGCGATGCCGGCGTCGCGCGACGCACAAGCCAGGTGTCCGATAGAACCGCAGCTGCGCGCGAGGCTGAGCAGCGCATCGCGTTGCTGTTCGAGCGTATGCACCGTCGCGCGCAGGCGCTGTGCCTCGCGGTTGTCGGGCTGCGCGGCGAGGGCCGCGGCAATGCGCGATTTCGTCGCTGACAGATTGTTCGCCTTCAGATTGATACGTGCCGCTCGCAGATATCGCGCGGCTTCGGCGCGACGTTTCTCTTCCGCGCTGATTGGCGGATTTGCGGCGAGGCGTGTGAGATCTGGCTTCGCCAACGAAACGCGGTGCTGTTGAGGCTGCGATGCGGTGGGTGGTGTGGCTGTTGAGGGGTGGACTGATGCCAGATGTTGCGCGGCGACGGCGGGTTGCGGCTGTTGTTGCTGTTGTGCGGTGACGCGGCTCGGCGCAGCATCGGTGCGTGGTTTATCTTTCGCGGCAATCGGCTGAGCGGCAATGGTGTGCGTGGCATCCGGCGTTGCCGATACGACCTGGCGTTGCTCGGGTGTCGCCGCGACCTGTGGTGTGACCGCTGCGGGCTGGGCCGATGCGAGGTGTTGCGCAGCGATGGCGGGCTGTGGCCGTTGTTGCTGTTGCAGCGCGATGACGCTCGGCGAAGCATCGGCATGCGGTTTATCTTTCGCGGCAATCGGCTGAGCGGCCGTGACGTGCGTGGCATCCGACGTTGCCGACACGACCTGGTGCTGCTCGGGTGTCGATGCGATGGGCTGAGCGGCAGCGACGCGCGCGGCGTCCGGCGCTGCCGGCGCGACACGGCGCGGTTCGGGCAGCGACGCCGCCGCCGGTGTGACCGCCGAAGGCCGGGCCGCGGCGACGCGTTGCGCGTCACTCCCAGGCTGCAACGATCCGGCATTCGCCTTGGCTTTCCCGGCACCATCGACAGCAACGGACGCCTTGCCGTTCTGCGCGGACACCGTGGACACATTGCCGCTCGCCACAACCGGCGGCGCCACGCGCAAGTCGCCGTCATGGATGCAGATCAGGTACACGGCGGAACTCACCGCCAGCACCGACGCAGCCAGCACGATGCGGTTGCGCGTGCGCCGTCCTGCTTGCGCGGCTAACTCGGCTTCGTCGATTGAATCGTAGGGGTAGACGAGCGTGTCCGGCGAACGGTGCCAGATGCTGCGCGCCGGCAGCCTGGCGGGCCCCGTCCGCGGCGGATTCTCCGGCTCGACGTACAAACCCGGCACTGAGGCAGCATGCGCACCAGACCCCTCCAGCGCGAGCGAATGACACGAAAGACAAGGCGAGAAGCGGCCGACGATCGGTGCACCGCAGTTGTTGCAGCGTCGGGGCTCTGGCTGATTGGCAGCGGGATATGTAGACATGGCCGGTCGCTCGCGGGCGTTCAATTACGACGCCTCTGTCAAAGGAACACGTAACGGCAACGAGGCTCGCAAGCCTCACCGATCACTGCGATTACTGCACCACGTAGCCGCGCGCCTGCATGCATGCGCCGTAGGCGGCCCAATAGCGCGTCATCGGCGGCTCGGGCGCGGGTAGCGGCGGCAGTTTGACGTCCGATGCCGCGCTCGCTTGCAACGATGCGTCCGCTGTGCCCAATGCGCCTGATGCGCCCAACGGGCCGATTCCCGCTGCCGATGCCCCGATTCCCTCGCCTAACGTGCCGATTCCCGCGCTCGTGCCCGCAGCCGCCGTGGTCGTAGTCGCGGTGGCCGAAGCACCCGCGGCCGCGGCGGCGCCGCCGGGTGCACCGCCGGCACCTGTCAAGGCATCGTTGGCCGGTTTCGCCGACGATGCCCCACCAGGCGCGGCCGCGATCGGCAAGCTCGCGGCGTCCGGCATGCTGGCGGCATACGGCAGCGGCGTGGCGGAGAAGGAACTGGGCGGCAGCGGCGGCTTGGCCGGCGCGCCCGTCGACGAGCCCTTTGCGACCGGTGCCGGGCGCGGTGGAATCTGCGACTCGTGGACGATGTTGACCTTGCTCACGCGGGTTGCTTCCGCGTAACACAGCGCGGTGTCGACGCCGCGCGCATAGGGACTCTGACTGCGGATCGGATAGGTAAGCGGCTGCCATGCAAATGCAGCGCTGCTGGTCGCAATTAGCGTCAGTACGGTATATGTTCTAAATTTCATCGCAATGACTCCCCCCAGCGATGTTTGGCGTTTTTATCGGAAAAAGCGCTTCGCACGGTGATCTGTTGGCTTCGGGTTCCGTCGTGGCATGACGGCGCACGTTGCGAAGACTGCTTTTCCGAGCGTAGCACCGGATGGCGCCAATGCAATGCTTCGGATAGCGCGCGAAAACGCCAAGCTGCTGTCCAATCAGGACACATCCGTGTAACGCGGCAGGCGAGCTTTGCGAAAGCCCGGTGAATTCTCTGAACATGATGACGAGCCGTCAGGAGACGATGATGCAAAAACTGCGGGACTGTTCTGGCGTGCTGATCGTCGCCGTATCGGTTCTGACGCTGTCGCTGGCCGCGCCTGTGGCGGGCAGGGCGAGCGAGGAAAGCGACAACATGAAAGTCGAGACGGCGGGCGAGCGCGCGAATTTCGCGCAGACGTTCTGCCAGATATCGCCGCAGCGCGTCGATGCGTATAAGGAAAAGCTCAGAAAGAGGCTGCCCGAAGCCGATCACTTCGATCAGCACTGGCAGACGGGTTGGCAGCGCGCGCAGAGCAACATCGGCAGCATGAACGGACTGCGCGAGCGCGATCCTCAGGAGTTCGACGCACGAATCAAAGTGAATTGTGAACGGCTCAAATGGCTCGCCGGAAATTCGCTGCGGACGCCGGCGCAGAAGTGAGAAGAGCGGTGGGTCTATCGAAGGCGCGGCACTAACGTAGTGTCACGCGTTGTCGTTGTGCTCTTGTACGGCTCGTTCGTTTCGACGGCATGGCAAGCGATATCTATCGCCGCTCAGGTGCAGGACGCCGTAAATGGTCATATGATTCCGACGTCACTTCGAATCCGCAGACTGGGGCGCGATGCAAGCACGGAACAAAGATTTCGACGACGGTGAGGAAGGCCAAATATCGCATCGCGTGCCAGCCGTCCTGAAACGCTATCAGCGAGCGTTGCTGTACGGGGCCGGCGTTGCGATGACGGTCGTTCTATTGGTGCTGGGCGGCACCGTGATCTACCTGATGGTGCGTGACTACATCGACAATCGCTATATCGGTTTCGCTGTCAGGAAGACGCAGCTCGAATTGGAACTGCTCCAGTTCGAGAGCATTCTGCGGTACACCGTTCTGCACGAAGAGTCGGCATGGGAGCGCCGCGAGCCGCTGCCATCCAGTGTCGTTGAGCAGTTTGCGGCGCAGCACGGGCATATTCTTCTGCAGCAGCATCCCGACTTTCCACCCGTGCTGGCGTTGGGCGACGTCACGAACGAGCGGCCAGCCCAGACATTCGCGCCGTATCTGGCGATGACCCGTGAATTCGACTATCGCGTCGGCCCTTATGCTGTGTTGAAAGGTCCTGATGCGGTGACGGGATATTTCTACACGCCCGACTACAGTTTCATGTCGATTTATCCGGCACCCGCATCGGGCAACCCGCTCGATGCAGGCGATGCCCCAAGCGTGCGGGCGCTGCTCGATCAGATCAGGCCGGATATCGGCGACCTGAGCAAGAAAAAAACGCTGAGGCGTCTGGAAACCGAGCGGGAGTTGATCCTGCTGCCGCCGATTACCGACCGGCTTACCGGAGAGCAGGTCATTCGCATGGTGCTGCCCGCGTTTGCCGACGGTACGCCGTTCCTTATCTTTGTCCGCACCATTCCAGTCAGACTGCTGTTCGATCATCCGGCGCAGGAGCCGCTCGACGACGAAATCTCGCTGATCGTCGACGCATCCGGCAAGGTGGTGCTCGATGCCGGGCCGGCAGGCCGCGATAGTGCGCTGAAGGCTCGCGTACTGCGGACGAAGCCTTGGGCGCCGGGCCGGCAGGGAATCGAGCGGCGTCGTCTTGGCGGTCTCTTTATCGCGAGTGCGCCGGTTTCGCATGTCGGCTGGACACTGGTCTATGCATTTACGTGGCGTACGGTTCTCGCCGAGTTCTGGCCGCGCATCACGCTTCTGACGTTGGCCGTCCTGCTGGTGATCGGATTTCTCTGGACGATCCTGCTGTTGCTCGACCGCAAGATATTCAAGCCGGGTTTCGAGTACTCGCGGCGGATTTTCGAAAGCGAGCGCCTGAATCGCATGATGGTCGCGGCGGCTCCCGAGGGATTCGCGCTGTTGCTATTCGAAAGCGGAGACATTCTGCTCGAGAGCGACGCGATGCGCAGCTATGGAGCAAACGCTCATCCCGATGAGCGGCCATTGCGTTTTCAGCTACTCGAGCTTTACGACCGTTCGCCCGATGCCCCTGCGTGGCAATCGGGCTTGCAACTGCCGTGCAGACTCGCGAATGGCGGCGTTGAAGATCTGCTCGTGAGTCTCGTCCGCACGCAGTATCGGAGCGTAGACGTATTGCTGTGCAGCTTCTCGAATGTGACGAAGCTCAAGAACACCGAGCGCAAACTCGAAGAGGCGCGGGCGGCGGCCGATGCGGCCAACCATGCGAAGTCCGCGTTTCTCGCGATGATGAGCCACGAGATACGCACGCCGCTCAATGCGATTCTCGGCAATCTCGAACTACTCGGCCGTTCGTCGTTGTCGCCCGCGCAAAGCGAGCGGCTCCATGTCGTGACATCGTCGTCGACGGCGCTGCTCGACATCATCAACGACATTCTCGACTTTTCGAAGGTCGAGTCCGGACAGATGACGATCGAGGCGATCCGTTTCGATCTTGCAGAAACGATTCGCCAGGTCGGTGCGATCTTCGCGCCGATGGCGCATGCGAAGGGGCTCGAATTCGAATGCATGATCGACGATTCGATCGCGCCGTACTATCTCGGCGACCCGACCAGGATTCGGCAGATTGTGGCGAACTTCGTCAGTAATGCGATCAAGTTCACCGAGACCGGCAACGTGCTGCTCGAGGTGTATCACAAGGACGAGACCGTCGAAGGCTCGCCGGTCATGATCGGCGTGATCGATTCCGGCATTGGCATGATGCCCGCCCAGCAGGAGACGCTATTTCAGGCATTCGTGCAGGCGGATTCGTCGATCGCGCGCCGCTATGGCGGTACCGGACTCGGGTTGGCGCTGTGCTCGCGCCTCACGCGGCTGATGAATGGCTCGATCATCGTCAAGAGCTCGCCCGAACTCGGCAGTACGTTCGTGGTGTCGCTGCCGCTGCGGGTCGATACGAGCGCCTCCGCGCCGGCCGCCGACAGCGGGGAGAAGCGTGTCGAACGGGACGCAGCGCCTGCCGGTACGGCGGCTCTGCGCATCCTCGTCGTCGACGATCAACCCGCCAACCGTGAACTGATCGTTGCGCAACTCGATCTGCTCGGATACCGGGCCGACATGGCCGACAGCGGCGCAACCGCACTGCGGTGCTTTAACGAGCAGCACTACGACGTGGTAATGACGGATCTGAACATGCCTGGCATGGATGGCTACACGCTGGCGCGATGTCTGCGCGGGCAGGGCGCGACGACGCCGATCATCGCGGCGACGGCGCATGTCGGTGCCGAAGAGCAGAGACGATGCGAGGACGCGGGAATCGATGCCACGCTGCTCAAGCCGATTTTGCTCGACGCGATGGAGCAGGTTCTGCGTCGCTCGATCGGAGCGGAGGCGTCCGGGACGCTTCCGCCCGGCGACAGGACGGCGAAGCGCGACATTTCGCAGGGACCACTGCCGCCGGGCGTGCATGCGGCATTGAAGCAGTCGCTGGGGGAGTCGCTGGCAAAGCTGCAGAAGGCTATGAGCACGCATGACACGCAAGCGGCGCTCGATACGCTTCATGCCATGCGCGGTTCGTTTGCGTTGATCCACGAGGCGGCGTTGGCGAATGCGTGCGCGCAGATGGAGCAACTCGCACGCGACGACGACCTCGCCGGGGTCGAAGAGATGCTGGGCCGTTTCGAGACGCTTGCCTATGAGACGCTGGTGCTCCGCCAAGGGGCGGTGAGTGCGTAGCCACGATGTCCTGATGCGGCAGATTGCGGAAGTGGCATGGCTGCCGGGTGGGCCTGGGCGGTGGCTATGTTGAGCGGTTTGTGTGCGGCCGATGGTTCCAGATATGAAGCGTGATCTCACAAAAATGAGACAAGTCCTATTTGTCACAATTTAATGGTTTCTAGGACTGAGCCTATTATCGGGTCTGGCTGCATTCAATAAAGTGCTTATACCGAAATCTTTGGATAGACATCCATTCCGAAATGTAGATCCTCCGATGCCGCCGCGGTCAACCAGATATCCCCACAGTCAGTATGCGGTGACAAAAAGCGGCGGGTAAGCATTTCGACCCGTTTTTATCGAATCTATCCATGCGTTCAGGGCCGTCTGGGAGGGCGGACTACGACGCCTGGTACTGAAGTTCTCGCGTATCTCCCATCGATGCCCGGTCGTATCCCCTGACCCGGATGCGTCATTCCTCCACGGAAGAGGGAGAAGAATCCGGTCACGCAATTGCAAACCGATATACCTGCACTTTTCAGGCGTATTCGGTGTTGTCAGCCCGCTCCTTGTTGCATCACCATGTTAGGAAAACAATCATGAATCCAAACGCGATTCGCGTCGTAATTGCAGACGATCACCCCGTGATTCTCGAAGGTATTCGGCATGAACTGACGAAGAGCGCGACCGTTTCGGTGGTCGGGACCGCTCGCAGTTCGAGCGAGCTGATTCCGCTTTTGAGCCGCACCGCCTGCGACGTGCTGGTATCCGATTACGTGATGCCGGGCGGTGAATATGGCGATGGCATTACGCTGTTTTCCCTCATTCGCCGACGGTATCCGAAAGTGCAGACGGTGATACTGACCATGATGGAAAGCGCGATTCTGCTCCGTTCGCTCATCGACATCGGCAATCGCTGTCTGTTGAGCAAGGTGGACAAAATGGAACATCTGCATCTGGCCGTGCGCGCTGCCTATGTGAATGGCCGTTACCTCTCGCCGCGCATATCGGAAATCATCATGCCGTCGGAACGACCCACGCGAGGCGTGTGGGCGAATGCGCCGTTGAGCAGCCGCGAGCTGGAAGTGGTGCGCTTTTATGTTTCCGGGCTGACCGTCAACGAAATCGCCGATCGTTTGAGCCGCAGTAAAAAGACCATCAGTTCGCAAAAAGTATCGGCAATGACAAAGCTTGGAATCAAACGGGACGCTGATCTTGTGCGCTATGGACTCGAGAACGGCCTCGTGCCGCCGACGAAATCAGAAGGCATCCGAAATAGTATCGCGAACTTCGAGTCTGGCGCCGCAAGCCCGGAGGTGGGCCTCGAACGCGCCGGGCCTCCCGGAATGCTTGATTCCTGAGCGCGCTCACTCTTTCAATCGGATGGGCGGCCGTTGTTCTGCCGTGGACTGTCGGACGGTTCGAGGCCCGATGCTCCCTGAGACGATGCCACCATGCCATTTTCCATGGCATACCGCAGTAGATCGACGTCGCGATCTATACCGAGCTTTTCCATCGCCTTCGACTTCTGTGTGCTGATGGTCTTCTTGCTGCGGCTGACCCGCTCGGCAATTTCATCGACGGTCAGGCCTGTTGCAAACAGGCGCACGACTTCGCATTCGCGCTGGCTAAGAAGATCGGTCGAGCCGCGGCCACGGCGGTTCCAGTCGATCGACTGGACGATTTCATTGATAGTCGGCGAATAGTAAGCCGAACCGTTATGAGCGGCATGGACGGCGGGAACGAGATGCGCCACCGCATCCGATTTGCTGACGATGCATCGCACTTCTTGCGTCACGAGGGCGCGTACGACGGCCGGGTTGTCGAGCATCGTGAGCACAACGAGTTTGATGCCGGGATAGCGGCGGCCGATCAGGGAGAAGAGTGCGATGCCGTCGCCGTAGTCGCCTGCGGGCATGGCGTAGTCGGAGACGAGAACGTCACAGGGCCGGGTATTTAAAAGCTCGATCAGTTCTGTCGAATTGCGGGCGGAACCTGTCACTTCGATGGCACTCATTTCCGACAACTCATGCTCGATGCCTTTGAGCATGACCGGATGATCGTCGGCAAGGATGACACGAATCGGCTGGTTAGCCATGGTGATCTCCTGTTTATCGCGCAGGCAAGGCATGTCGTGAAGGACACTGAAGTGGCCGGCGACTTTATTGTTCACAAGTTATTTACATCGTCACGTGGACCTTCGGTGTCGAAGATCGGATGCGGCGCTCGTTTAACTAAGCATTACTCAGCTATTGGCTTGAAGATGGTCCGATGCACAGGTCTCATCCTACATCATAGTGGTCGGATGAAACGGCCTAACGATGAGGTGTACTGCTATCGGGTCGTAAAAGTGACCCGTATGCGATTCCCGCTTGTGCGTATTGCATCCCGATAGAACCATGGGTCATTGCGGACTCTGGAATTGCTGCCGGAAATAAGCAGGACGCATCGTGGTGGCGCCGCGATCGCGCTAGTCGGTGTGCTTGTTTTTGTTGCGTGACCTGCCTCGCAGGGGGCCGAGGTTTCATGGGCAGCCGTTACATGTGAATTCGACGACAACGTTTTCCCGTCGAAGGTATGCGAGGCGCTGCGGTGTTCGTTAATTCCAGCGCAAAAAGGCGGCGTTTGGAACTGACCGGTTTATCGACCCGGCGGCACATATCCTTATTGCTGCGCGGCGAGAAGCAGTTCGCTCTCCGGTCGAGGTCGATTTGTATCTTTTTGAACATTTGTAGGACTGAGCCTATTACCTGCGCTTTATTGCTTCAATAACATGGCTGTCGATGAATGGGGCTTCAATAGAGGCGAGATAAGCGGTTCTCCATTTTTAATCAATTCTCTTCTGATGTATTTGATCGTGACATTTTCGAGATTAGGGGGTCCCGAGAAGTTCAGGCTTCTTGCGTATGGCGAAAAGGGTTGTACATCGTGAAAAGCGTGGGGCCTGGCGGTCGAGTCATGTTTCGCTGTCAGCGGGGTAGATAGCGTTCTTATCAGTTCATCTTGTTGATCCAGATTGTTCCGATTTTCTTTCGGATGTTTTGTCGCGGCTGTTTCAAGGTGGAGAACTTCGAATGTCTCCCTATCAGACTGCGCCTATTTTAACGGCGATTGAAAAATATAAACTGAAATAAATTTGGATAATTTCTCGTTTTTATAAGTGATAAATCGATATTGATGGATTTCCGAGTATCGATTTTGTGAATTTGTGCGGCGGTTTGTTGCGAAAAACTGGCTGGATTTCGGGTTTGCGGAAATAACGTTTTTTAAATTAAATCTATAAGGGTCGTGCTATGAACAAGTCATATAAAAGTGTGTGGAACGAAGCGCTTGGGGCATGGGTCGCGGCATCGGAGCATACCGTTGCGCGGGGTAAGCGAAGCAAGTCGACAGTTTCGTCGGTTCTGGCGAGCGCCGTTGTGGCAGTTGCAGGGGTGAGCGCGGCGAGTGGTGTCTTTGCAGCCCCTTACACGGTGGGCGGCGGCGTGACGGATCAGAATACCATTGGTGGCGCTGTTGCAATCGGCACCGGGGCCGCCACAAAGCTTGAGGCCTCAGCCGGAACCACAGGTTTAGGTGGATGGGATCTGAGCGGAGCAGGGGCTCGTCGCATCGACGGCCTGGGTGTCGACGTCAGTCAGTTCGCGGGTAGCGCCAAGGCCTTACAAGCCGTGGCGGTGGGCAGCAATTCTCTCGCCTCCACCGTCGGTGGTACGGCACTGGGCGGCAATGCATCGGCCGCCGTTACTGGTGCAACCGCGGTGGGCGCTGCTGCGACAGCCACAGCCCGTGAAGCCTCCGTGTTCGGAGCGGCAGCCTACGCCGGCGCCATTCAGGCCATGGCGCTCGGCACGTTCTCCGCAGCCACCCAGGCGCGCGCCAATGCGATCGGCACTAACTCGACTGCTACCGGCGTGGACTCGAATGCAATCGGTACCTCGGCCGCGGCGAGCGGGCAGCGTGCCATCGCGCTTGGTTCGTCGGCTTCGCAAAGCAGCAATACCACCACCGACGCGACTCAGGATACGACGACCAACACCCGGGCCTCGGGCACGGATTCGATCGCCATCGGCACCGCCTCGTCCGCTACACAAGCGAGCTCTGTTGCGATTGGCACCAGCGCGGTTTCTTCGGGTTCGGGCGCGGTCGCACTCGGCCAGACAACGAAGGCGAGCGGCACGAACAGCATCGCGCTCGGCCAGAACGCGGCGGCTTCGGCGAACAACTCGGTCGCGCTGGGCGCGGGGGCGACCACGACGGCGAATCTGGGCGCGGCGGCGTACAACCCGGGCAGTAGCTCGCTTTCCGGAACTGCTTCGGCGGCGAACGGCGAAGTGTCGGTGGGTTCGGTCGGCTACGAGCGCCGCGTGACGAATGTAGCGGCGGGTGCCGCCGCGACCGATGCGGTGAACGTGAGCCAGTTGCAGTCCGAGGCGGTGAAGTCGAACGAGATCGGCAACTCCGTCGCGGCGAGCCTGGGCGGTGGTGCGGCCTATAACTCGACGACGGGTACGGTGTCGGCGCCGAGCTACAGCGTGGGCGGTACCACGGTGGGTAGCATCGGCGACGCGCTTGGCAACATCGATGGGCGCACGACGCAGAACGCGGCGGACATTGCAAAGAACGCGGATGACATCGCGAAGAATGCGGACGACATTGCGCAGAACTCGACCAGTATCACGAACGTGCAGAACCAGCTCGCCAGCGGCACGGTGGGACTGGTGCAGCAGGATGAAACCACGCGTGATCTGACGGTAGGCAAGGATACGGACGGCACGGTGGTGAACATGGCGGGTACGGCAGGCAGCCGCACGGTGACGGGTGTGGCAGCAGGCGTAGTGAACGCATCAAGCGTGGATGCGATCAACGGCAGCCAGCTGTATGCGAACTCGGCGAGCGTTGCTTCGGCACTGGGTGGTGGCTCAATCGTGAACGAGGACGGCACGATCTCGGCGCCGAGCTACAGCGTGGGCGGTACCACGGTGGGCAGCATCGGTGATGCGCTTGGCAACATCGATGGGCGCACGACACAGAACACGGCGGACATTGCAAAGAACGCGGATGACATCGCGAAGAATGCGGATGACATTGCACAGAACTCGACCAGTATCACGAACGTGCAGAACCAGCTCGCCAGCGGCACGGTGGGTCTGGTGCAGCAGGATGAAACCTCGCGTGATCTGACGGTGGGCAAGGACACGGACGGCACGGTGGTGAACATGGCGGGTACGGCGGGCAACCGCACGGTGACGGGTGTTGCAGCAGGTGCAGTGAACGCATCGAGCGTGGACGCGATCAACGGCAGCCAGCTGTATGCAAATTCGGCGAGCGTTGCTTCGGCACTGGGCGGTGGCTCGACCGTGAGCGAGGACGGCACGGTGTCGGCGCCGAGCTACAGCGTGGACGGCACCACGGTGAACAGCATCGGTGATGCGCTTGGCAACATCGATGGCCGCACGACGCAGAACACGGCGGACATCACCAGGAACGCAGACGACATCGCGAAGAACGCAACGGATCTGACGAACGTACAAAACTCGGTGACGGATCTGTCGACGCAACTTGCCAGCGGCACAGTGGGACTCGTGCAACAGGATGAAACCTCGCGTGATCTGACGGTGGGCAAGGACACGGACGGCACGGTGGTGAACATGGCGGGTACGGCGGGCAACCGTACGGTGACGGGTGTTGCAGCAGGTGCAGTGAACGCATCGAGTGTGGACGCAATCAATGGCAGCCAGCTGTATGCCAACTCGGCGAGCGTTGCCGAGGCACTGGGTGGCGGCTCGACCGTGAGCGAGGACGGCACGATCTCGGCTCCGAGCTATAGCGTGGGCGGTACCACGGTGGGCAACATCGGTGATGCGCTTGGCAACATCGATGGCCGCACGACGCAGAACGCTGCGGACATTGCATCTGTCCAGGACAAGCTCGCTGATGGTTCGTTCGGTCTTGTTCAGCAGGACGCCACAACGCGTGATCTGACGGTGGGCAAGGATACGGACGGCACGGTGGTGAACATGGCCGGCACGGCAGGCAACCGCACGGTGACGGGAGTGGCCGCAGGCGTAGTGAACGCATCGAGCGTGGATGCGATCAACGGCAGCCAGCTGTATGCGAACTCGGCGAGCGTTGCCGAGGCACTGGGCGGTGGCTCGACCGTGAGCGAGGACGGCACGGTGTCGGCGCCGAGCTACAGCGTGGGCGGCACCACGGTGAACAGCATCGGCGACGCGCTCGGCAACATCGACGGTCGCACGACGCAGAACACCGCGGACATCACCAGGAACGCAGACGACATCGCGAAGAACGCAACGGATCTGACGAACGTACAAAACTCGGTGACGGATCTGTCGACGCAACTTGCCAGCGGCACAGCGGGACTCGTGCAACAGGACGCAACCACACGTGATCTGACGGTGGGCAAGGACACGGACGGCACGGTGGTGAACATGGCGGGTACGGCGGGCAACCGTACGGTGACGGGAGTGGCAGCAGGCGTAGTGAACGCATCGAGCGTGGACGCGATCAACGGCAGCCAGCTGTATGCAAATTCGGTGAGCGTTGCCGAGGCACTGGGTGGTGGCTCGACCGTGAGTGAGGACGGCACGGTGTCGGCGCCGAGCTACAGCGTGGACGGCACCACGGTGAACAGCATCGGCGACGCGCTCGGCAACATCGACGGTCGCACGACGCAGAACACCGCGGACATTGCCAAGAACGCAGACGATATCGCGAAGAACACAACGGACCTGACGAACGTGCAGAACTCGGTTACGGATCTGTCGACGCAACTTGCCAGCGGCACGGTGGGTCTGGTGCAGCAGGATGCTACGACGCGTGAGCTGACGGTAGGTAAGGACACGGACGGCACGGTGGTGAACGTGGCCGGAACGGCGGGCAACCGCACGGTGACGGGTGTCGCAGCAGGCGTAGTGAACGCATCGAGCGTGGATGCGATCAACGGCAGCCAGCTGTACGCCAACTCGGCGAGCGTTGCCGAGGCACTGGGTGGCGGCTCGACCGTGAGCGAGGACGGCACGATCTCGGCGCCGAGCTACAGCGTGGGCGGTACCACGGTGGGCAGCATCGGCGATGCACTCGGCAACATCGATGGCCGCACGACACAGAACGCTGCGGACATTGCAAAGAATGCGGACGACATTGCACAGAACTCGACCAGTATCACGAACGTGCAGAACCAGCTTGCCAGCGGCACGGTGGGTCTGGTGCAGCAGGATGAAACCACGCGTGAGCTGACGGTGGGCAAGGACACGGACGGTGCGGTGGTGAACATGGCGGGTACGGCAGGCAACCGCACGGTGACAGGTGTGGCCGCAGGCGTAGTGAACGCATCGAGCGTGGACGCGATCAACGGCAGCCAGCTGTATGCGAACTCGGCGAGCGTTGCCGAGGCACTGGGTGGGGGCTCAACCGTGAACGATGACGGCACGGTGTCGGCGCCGAGCTACAGCGTGGGCGGTACCACGGTGGGCAGCATCGGCGACGCGCTCGGCAACATCGATGGCCGCACGACGCAGAACACGGCGGACATCGCCAGGAACGCAGACGACATCACGAAGAATGCGGACGACATCGCCAGGAACGCAACGGACCTGACGAACGTGCAGAACTCGGTGACGGATCTGTCGACGCAACTGAACAGCGGCACGGTGGGGCTTGTTCAGCAGGACGCAACCACACGCGACCTGACGGTAGGCAAGGATACGGACGGCACGGTGGTGAACATGGCCGGTGCGGCAGGCAACCGCACGGTGACGGGTGTGGCAGCCGGCGTAGTGAACGCATCGAGCACGGATGCGATCAACGGCAGCCAGCTGTACGCAAATTCGGCAAGCGTTGCCTCGGCACTGGGTGGGGGCTCAACCGTGAACGATGACGGCACGGTGTCGGCGCCGAGCTACAGCGTAGGTGGTACCACGGTGGGCAGCATCGGCGACGCCCTCGGCAACATCGATGGCCGCACGACGCAGAACACGGCGGACATCGCCAGGAACGCAGACGACATCACGAAGAATGCGGACGACATCGCCAGGAACGCAACGGACCTGACGAACGTGCAGAACTCGGTGACGGATCTGTCGACGCAACTGAACAGCGGCACGGTGGGGCTTGTTCAGCAGGACGCAACCACACGCGACCTGACGGTAGGCAAGGATACGGACGGCACGGTGGTGAACATGGCCGGTGCGGCAGGCAACCGCACGGTGACGGGTGTGGCAGCCGGCGTAGTGAACGCATCGAGCACGGATGCGATCAACGGCAGCCAGCTGTACGCAAATTCGGCAAGCGTTGCCTCGGCACTGGGTGGGGGCTCAACCGTGAACGATGACGGCACGGTGTCGGCGCCGAGCTACAGCGTAGGTGGTACCACGGTGGGCAGCATCGGCGACGCCCTCGGCAACATCGATGGCCGCACGACGCAGAACACCGCGGACATTGCCAAGAACGCAACGGAGCTGACGAACGTACAAAACTCGGTGACGGACCTGTCGACACAACTGAACAGCGGCACGGTGGGTCTGGTGCAGCAGGACGCAACCACACGTGATCTGACGGTAGGCAAGGACACGGACGGTACGGTGGTGAACATGGCCGGTACGGCAGGCGACCGCACGGTGACGGGCGTAGCAGCCGGCACAGTGAACGCATCGAGCACGGATGCGATCAACGGCAGCCAGCTGTACGCCAACTCGGCAAGCGTTGCCGAAGCACTGGGCGGCGGCTCGACCGTGAACACAGACGGCACGGTATCGGCCCCGACCTACAGCGTGGACGGTACGACGATGAGCAACATCGGTGACGCACTCACCAACATCGACGGCCGCACGACGCAGAACGCGGACCAGATCAGCGCGCTCAACACGATGCTGGGTGGTATCAACAGCGGTAGCGGCATCATGTACTTCCACTCGAATTCGTCGCTGCCGGATTCGGTGGCGAGCGGTGCGAACTCGGTGGCGATCGGCGGCAATGCGCAGTCGTCCGCGGCCGGCTCGGTTGCGCTGGGTGCGAACTCGGTGGCCGATCGGGACAACACGGTGTCGGTGGGCTCGGCGGGCAACGAGCGCCAGATCACCAACGTCGCGGCGGGTACGGCCGACACGGACGCGGTGAACGTCGCCCAGCTGAAGAGCGCGGGGATCGTCGATGCCAACGGCAACGTGAACGCGGCGGCGACGTACGACCACAATGCCGACGGCTCGACGAACTACAACAGCATGACGCTGGGTAACGGCTCGGACGACGGCACGGTGATCCACAACGTGGCCGACGGCGTGGCGCCGACCGATGCGGTGAACGTCAGCCAGCTCAATGCGGTGGTCAACAATGCGGCGGCCGCGGCGAACAACCCGATGTTCAGCGCGGACGGCGATCGTACGACGCAGAGCGCGACGGCAAGCGGCACGCTGTCGGTGGCGGCGGGCGCGGGTGCCTCGGCATCGGGCTCGCAGGCTGTGGCGATGGGCGCGAACGCGAGTGCGACGGGCCAGAACTCGGTCGCTCTGGGTTCGGGTTCGGTGGCGGACCGCGACAATTCCGTGTCGATGGGCTCGGCGGGCAACGAACGCCAGGTCACCAACGTCGCGGCGGGGACTGCGCCGACCGATGCGGTCAACGTGAGCCAGATGAACAACTCGGTGGCACAAGGCGTGCAGCAGGCCAAGGGCTACACCGATCAGCGCATCAACGACACGAACAACGCGATCAACGGCGTTGCGCGTGGGGCTTATTCGGGCATCGCCGCGGCGACGGCACTGACGATGATTCCGGAAGTCGATCCGGGCAAGACACTGTCGTTCGGCATCGGCGCGGGAACCTACAAGGGTTACCAGGCTGTGGCGCTGGGCGGTACCGCACGCATCACCGAGAACATCAAGGTGAAGGCGGGCGTCGGTCTGAGCCCGGGCGGCACCACCGCCGGCATCGGCGCCTCGATGCAGTGGTAAGCGATGTGGCGGATGCAACTCCGGTTGCGTCCGTTACGCCGGTCTGAGTCGTATCGACGAAGCCCCCGACGGATCGAAAGGTCCCGAGGGGGCTTCGTCGTTGTGAGCGCGGGGGCGGCGGAAATATACCTGGACCAGGAGTTTCCCTGGTCAGTGTTGGCAGTCGCGCTGCGTGAAGCTGCTCCCGCTGCGATCCGTCCCCGGTAGCCGGGGGTTCCGCGCCGAGCGGCGGCCGACGACGCCCATTCCCCCCACTTCTTGAATTTGTCACCACCCATCCATATAATTAGCACTCACTGCACGAGAGTGCTAACAACATCGCCGGTTGGCTCGGCCAGCCGGGTTTTCTCAGCGTTCTTCAGTCTCAATCAAGAGAGGAGTATGTATGAACCTTCGTCCTTTGCATGATCGCGTGATCGTCAAGCGTCTGGATCAGGAAACCAAGACCGCGTCGGGCATCGTGATCCCCGAAGCCGCAGCGGAAAAGCCGGATCAAGGCGAAATCCTCGCAGTCGGCCCGGGCAAGCGCGACGACAAGGGTGCAGCCATTGCGCTCGACGTGAAAGTGGGCGACCGCGTCCTGTTCGGCAAGTACGCAGGCCAGACCGTCAAGGTCGACGGCAACGAACTGCTCGTGATGCGCGAAGAAGACATCATGGCCGTGGTGCAGAAGTAAGCGCAAGGTCGCTACTTCCCCGGTTATATCCAAAGAATTCAAGGAGTTAGAAGATGGCAGCTAAAGAGGTCGTATTCGGTGATTCCGCCCGTGCCAAGATGGTCGAAGGCGTGAACATTCTCGCCAACGCCGTGAAGGTCACGCTGGGTCCGAAGGGCCGCAACGTGGTCCTCGAGCGCAGCTTCGGCGGCCCGACGGTCACCAAGGACGGTGTGTCGGTCGCTAAAGAGATCGAACTGAAAGACAAGCTCCAGAACATGGGCGCGCAAATGGTCAAGGAAGTCGCTTCCAAGACCAGCGACAACGCCGGCGACGGCACGACGACCGCTACGGTTCTCGCGCAATCGATCGTCCGCGAAGGCATGAAGTACGTTGCATCGGGCATGAACCCGATGGACCTGAAGCGCGGCATCGACAAGGCTGTTGCAGCCGCAATCGAAGAACTGCGCAAGATCAGCAAGCCGTGCACGACCAACAAGGAAATCGCCCAGGTCGGCGCGATCTCGGCAAACAGCGACACGTCGATCGGCGAGCGCATCGCTGAAGCGATGGACAAGGTCGGCAAGGAAGGCGTCATCACCGTCGAAGACGGCAAGTCGCTGCAAGACGAGCTGGACGTCGTCGAAGGTATGCAATTCGACCGCGGCTACCTGTCGCCGTACTTCATCAACAACCCGGACAAGCAGGTTGCCGTGCTCGACAACCCGTTCGTGCTGCTGCACGACAAGAAGGTGTCGAACATCCGTGATCTGCTGCCGGTGCTCGAGCAGGTCGCGAAGGCTGGCCGTCCGCTGCTCATCATCGCTGAAGACGTCGAAGGCGAAGCGCTCGCAACGCTGGTCGTCAACAACATCCGCGGCATCCTGAAGACCGTCGCCGTCAAGGCTCCGGGCTTCGGCGACCGTCGTAAGGCCATGCTGGAAGACATCGCGATCCTGACCGGCGGCCAGGTCATCGCTGAAGAAACCGGCCTCACGCTCGAGAAGGCAACGTTGGCTGAACTGGGCCAGGCGAAGCGCATCGAAGTGGGCAAGGAAAACACCACGATCATCGACGGCGCTGGCGAAGCAGCGAACATCGAAGCTCGCGTCAAGCAAGTGCGCAAGCAGATCGAAGAAGCGACCTCGGACTACGACCGTGAAAAGCTGCAAGAGCGCGTTGCCAAGCTGGCAGGCGGTGTTGCTGTGATCAAGGTCGGCGCTGCGACCGAAGTCGAAATGAAGGAAAAGAAGGCACGTGTCGAAGACGCACTGCACGCAACGCGCGCAGCTGTGGAAGAAGGCATCGTTGCTGGCGGCGGCGTCGCGCTGATCCGTGCACGTACGGCAATCACCGGCCTGAAGGGCGCTAACGCCGATCAGGACGCAGGTATCAAGATCGTCCTGCGCGCCATGGAAGAGCCGCTGCGCCAGATCGTCACCAACGGTGGCGAAGAAGCGAGCGTCGTCGTGGCAGCGGTTGCTGCCGGCAAGGGCAACTACGGCTACAACGCAGCAACCGGCGAGTACGTCGACCTGGTTGACGCAGGTGTCGTGGACCCGACGAAGGTGACGCGCACGGCGCTGCAAAACGCAGCTTCGGTTGCGGGTCTCCTGCTGACGACCGATGCAGCTGTCTGCGAACTGCCGAAGGAAGACGCACCGATGCCTGGCGGCATGCCCGGCGGCATGGGCGGCATGGGCATGGACATGTAATACCGCTCGGGTCTCGTGGTTCGGCATCATGCCCGGACCACGTTATGAGACCCGGTTGGTGTTCATGGGGGAAGCATGTCGTGAGACGTGCTTCCCAAAAGACAAAACCCGCATTTTTGCGGGTTTTGTCTTTTGGGGAAGAGGATTTTGGCGCGATGTACCGGAATCACGCTCCTGTTTCGTGAGCCGCACGGCGGCTAGCCGTTTCGAGACATTTCTCGCGCAGGTGACTGAAGATCTGCGCGACGCTTTCGGCCGGCGACAACGTTCCCGTGTCGACGTGAAGCTCGGGCTTGGCGGGCGGTTCATAGGGCGCCGATACGCCGGTGAACGAAGTGATTTCGCCGGATCGCGCTTTCGCATAGAGGCCTTTCGGGTCGCGGCTCGCGCAGGTGGCAAGCGGTGCGCACACATAGGTCTCGACGAATTTGTCGCTCCCGATGATCTCGCGCGCCATCGCCCGGTCTTCGCGCATCGGCGAGATCAGCGCGGTAATCACGATGAGGCCCGCGTCGTTCATCAATTGGGCGACGTGTGCAACGCGGCGGATATTTTCGCGCCGGTCCTTGCGCTCGAAGCCGAGATCGTTGGCAAGGCCATGGCGCACGTTGTCGCCGTCGAGCACGTAGCATGCATGGCCCAGCGCGATCAGTTGCTGTTCGAGCGCGAATGCGAGCGTCGATTTTCCCGCGCCGGACAGCCCGGTCAGCCAGATCGTGGCTGGCCTCTGGCGGAACATGCGCATGCGGTCCTGAGCCGTGATCGTGCCGTGAAAGCGTTGCAGGAAATTCGGGGGTTCTTCCATAAGTGTTTTCTCCTGATTCTCCTGGCGCCTACTCGCAGTGCCAGCCTTGCCGCCAGGTGCCGGCGTGGTGCAGGCTTTCCGGCGAATTCGCAATCGCGATGTGAAAGCCTTCCGGGACGCCGTCCGGCAGCGCAATCGAAAATCCGCTGCGCTCGCTCGGATAGCCGGCGCTGGCTACGTCGGGCCGGTGCTCGCCGCTCCAGCCGGTTGCGACGACATGCGTGCCGACCCGCACTTCGAGCGGCACGCGTTCTTCCGGCCGGCTCAGATTGATGGCCCAGCCGGACACCACGCCGTCGTGAACCGCGTCGACGAATCCGTCGAACAGGTCGGCGGGAGTGTACTGCCGGCTTCGCGCAAATTCGAGATAATCCTCGATGGGCGAAAGATCGAAACGCCGCACAACGTCGCGGACTTGTGAAAGAAATGAACCGTCAAAGCCGAAAACCGTCGAGCTATAGACATGCGGATTTTCGAGCTTATTTATTTCGGCCTGAATAATCTTAATCAGCTCCAGTGCATTCGAAAAGACGCTGCCCATCTCTTTCGCATAGGCATCGACCATTCGAGTCGCACTGCGGAATATTTCGTAATCGAGACGGTTCTCCTCGATAAATTTCTGTTTCGTTGCCTCGCTTAAATGGTTTCGCGTTTTCGGCGCGCCGGAGGTTCGATTTGTCTCGAAATGAAACGGTAATTGCAGGCCGCTCGTGCTGCAAAGCTGTAGCAGGAATTCGCTCATCTTCCCGCATATGCCGACTGTGCCGATACTCCTGCGCAGATGAGCCTGCGCGGCGTCGAGGCTGGTTTCATTTACCACGGCATGGCCGCTCAGCATCTGGACGAAGAGATTCTTCCCGCCCAGCGATTCGCCGACCCACTCGTCGAGCGACAGCACGCCTTGCTGTGCGAGTGCCTCGGGCGTCGACACGCTCACGCCTCGCGTTACCTCGCCGTTCTTGCCGCTCGACGCGTACCAGTAGTGCGAAATCTGCCGCTCGAGCGGATCGCGCAGGATCGTGCAGTAGTTGACGGGGTGTTTGATAATCCGATGAATACCGTATGGCTGATGCCCCCCGCCGATCTGGCTGGCGAGCAGCTTTGCGCGGCAGTTTCCCCAACCGGTTCGATCCCACACGAAGTTGATGAACTGGTCTTTGCCTTTATTCAAATCAAAAAACGAAATAACGGTCGAGCCGCCGCATTTCGGCAAATGGATGAAAAAGGTAGGAAAAGGCATATTGGGCGTATGACAGAACGATGACCCTGAAAGTCTAGCCTGATGATGTCGGCGCCGTTGTAACGGTTAATTACGCGATACAACGTCCCGTTACATACGACACGGCGATTCGTTAGATTTTATGCGAAATACGTGTGTGATGCGCCCACAGTATGGGTTTTGCGCCGCAACATGGCCGGCTTATGGCGTCGGTATTTTATTAATTCCAATTTTTTGTAAAACGGAAAATGTTACGGATCTTGAAAAAAGCGTGTTTCGAAATGAAAAACCCGCACGCGTGCGGGTTTTTCATTTTGACTGCCGTTGGGTAAAAAACGGGAGTGCCTAGTGCCGCGCTTCGCCCGGCGTAGCGCTCCTGTCCGGTGCGGGCGGCGTTTCGTCGTCGCTGCTGCGCGCCCAGAAGAAGCGGTCGGGCATATACGCGCCCATGCCGGGCCGGAATGCGTTGCGCACGGCCTGATACAGATATTCCTGGCCCTCGCGGACCGCCTCGGCGGGCTCCTGGCCATTGGCCAGCAACGCGGCGATCGCCGCGCCGAGCGTGTCGGTCAGGCCCGTCAGCCGATGGGTGCCGCGGTCCCACATGTCCTGGCGCAACTGGCCGTCTTCGCTGAAGAGCGTATTGACGAGCCGGTGCGTGCCGGTTTCCGTCGACAGAATGTACTCGCAGCCCTGCGACAGCAGATGCGAAATCGCCGCGTCGAGGCTCGGCGCTTCCGCGTCGCCGTCGGGCTGGGCGAGCGCCAGCAGCGTGGACGAATCGGCGACGAGCAGCGTGGTTTGCGGCGCGAGCAGATCGGCGATCGCCTCGCGCAGCTCGTCAGCGGCGAGCACGTGTTCGTCGTCGAGCGTGAAGTCGGGCGCGAGAATCAGCGGAACGTCGTCGTAATCGGCGACGACCTCGGCAATCGCGCTGACCACTTCGGCGCGCGTGCAGGCGCCGACCTTGAACGCGGCGATCGGCATGTCTTCGAGCAGCATGCGCGCCTGCGTCGCGACGACGTCGGGATCGAGCCCGGTGACTTCGTCGCAACTGGCCGAGTCGCGCACGGTGTAGCCCGTCAGCACGGAAACGCCGTGGCAGCCCATGCTGGCAAGGGTCATCAGGTCGGCCTGCAGGCCGGAGCCGCCGGTGGGGTCGGAAAGGCCGAAGGTGAGAACGATCGGAGGCGTATCGCTGGGCATGAAATGGATAAAAAGAGGCAGGATTCCGGCGCGCAGTGCGCAACTGGCTCAATTATGCGGCCTAAACCGGCGCGGGAGCTTTTTTTCGCACGTCGCGCGAGGTTCGTGGCGGCAAGCAGCACGGCGGCGTACGGTTTGTGCGCGTCGCGCAATCCTGGGCATGAACGGGCTGCTCTCAAACACGGGCGGGCTCGCGAGCCCGCCCGTCATCCGCTGCCGCCGATGTTCACGCACCCGCGCGCGGCACCGCCACGGCCGCCCGGCCACAGGCCGGCGCACGCTACGGTTGCGCGTTTTCGATTGCTAGGCATGGGGGCGGCAACACGGTACCATCATGGCTCCCGTTTCCACGGACTCAACGACGCGACACAAGAATGGAATATCAAAGCTGGATGTGCCTGATTTGCGGCTGGATTTACGACGAGGAAGCCGGGTTGCCGGACGAGGGCATTGCGCCGGGCACGCGCTGGGAAGACGTTCCCATTAACTGGACCTGTCCCGAGTGCGGAGCGCGCAAGGAAGACTTCGAGATGGTCCAGATCTGAGATTTGGGAAACCGCCGGCCTGGGCCGGCGGTGTCGTCTGGATTCGCTGGATCGTGCGGTTTCACGGGCTTCACTCACCGGTTTCGTTGAACGCCGGGGAGCCGTTGGAGCAGGGAGCCTGCCACGCTTCCTGCTGAAATTGCCTTGCCGAGGCCGGCTCCGCAAACCGGCTTCGGACATGGGCCACTGGGGCCCGCGGTCTGGAGCCGCTGTGCCGGCGACGTCCGCGGGAGCAAGTCCCGAAAAGTCCGGTCATGCCGGTCGCGAAATCGGGCAGCGCGCCTGTTCCTGATTTTTTGCGGGCTTCTTCCGGGCGCAATTGTCCGCGGCACCCGGCATCCCATTCGCCGCGCCGGTGGGGAGCATCGCCGGAATGCCGTGCCGGTAGAGAGTTTGTCCTTGTCCTGTCGCCCGTTTGCGCGTTGGCCGATCACTCTGCATGCGGCGCGCAGCGACAGCCCGTCAGCTTCGTGCCGTCTGCCCATGACTCTTCGATCCGCTGCATCCGTTTCCATCGACGCCCTGCCGAATCCGCGCGGCGGCGCGGTCCGTCCCGCGGAACTGGCGCTCGCCGAGGCGTCGCTCGCGTTCGAGCAGCGCGAGGAAAGCGGTGCGGCGCTGCTGCGCGCAGCGCAGGCGTTGCGCACGGCCGGCTGGCTGAGCGCGCAGCGTTTCGCCGATGCGCTCGTGCGGCTCTCGCCGCTCGCGAGCGAAGAACCCGCCGAGGCGCCGGCCGGCGCGCAACGCGTGCGGCCGCTGTTCGGTGCCGCGCTGCGCGACTTCCGCGCGGCGCTCGAACGTCACAATCTGCGCGAGCTGTCCTGCTCGCCGACGCTCTTCAATCACTACCACGCACTGTGTTCGCAACTGGCCGAGCACGCGCCCGGCACGACCGTCGCTTTCGAAGACCTCGCGTTGTGTGCGCGGCCCGTGCCGCCGGCGTCGCTGCACGCGCAATCCGCCGCTCAGCTTGCGCATCTGCGGGCGCGCTACGAGCGCGCGCTGCTGCCGGTCCTGCGCTCGCAGGTCGACACGGGCAGCGCGGTCGCGCTCGCCGTCACGAATGCCGCGCTCGACGAGCTCGATGCCGTCTTCGTCGAACTTGCCGGCCCCGACCCCTACGACTTCTGGCGTCTCGCGCGGGCCTGTGCGAAGGCGCTGCGCGCAGGCGGCCATGCGGCTCGCGATACCGACGCGCGGCGCTTCTACGCGCGCTGCAACCTCGCGCTCGCCGATCACGCGCGCGGCATCGAGCGCGCGCCGCGTTCGCTCGTGCGCGCGACGCTCGCGCTCTTGTGGCGCGACTATGCGCTGTTCGGCGCGGCTGCCGAAGATGCGGAGCAGGTCGAGGTGCTGCGCGACTATGGCCTGAGCGTCGACTGGCATGTCGCGGGCACGCAGGCGTCGGAAATGCTTTGGGAAGCGGGCGCGCTCGAAGCGCACTCGCGCGGCGCGCTGCACGGTTCGCTGTCGCGCGATCTGGGCGTGCTGAGCGTCAACGCGAACGCCTACGAAGACTTCCTGCAGACCGCCGACGCATCGATCCAGGCGCTTAGCGCACATGCGCGCGCGGCCGATCAGCCGGAGAAGGCCGATCCCAGCGAGGCGCTGCAGGCGGGCGATGCCGCCTATCGGCTCGGCTCGGCGGCGTGCGCGCTCGGCCTCGGCCATGTGGCGCTACTGGCCGATGCACTCGGTCTCGCGTGGCGCCGTCGCGCGCACGCGGGCGTGGCGACGCCGGCGGTGCGCGCGCATGTGATCGTCGGCGCGCCGGCCGCGGATACGCTCGAACAGGCCGCCGAAGCCTTGCGCGCGACGCTGCACAAAGTCGCGGCCGGCGTCGGGCCGGCCGGCGGCAGTCTTACGCAGGCAGCGCTTACTGCACTGACGCGCGCGATCGAGCAGGGCGGCGCGTGAACCGTGTCGTCGCGGCAGCTGATCGGTGCCGCAATCGATGCTGCAATCGATCCAGCCCGCGCACGGCGCATGCCGCGTTGCCGGAACACAAAAGTCGCCCCGCGATAAAAGCAGCATGAACCGCGACGCGTCCGTTGCGATAAGACACAATCCCTCAACATCGAGCAATGTCCGGCGATCTGCGCGCGGGCACGCCTGCCGCGACCGCAGCTGCGCTGCCCCCGAGCGGTACATGAGCCCTCCATAAGCCATCCCTAAGCGGCTTCATGAAACGATCCATGCGCGGGCGCATGAACGGCGCATAAACGCTGTGCTGGCGCGCTCCAGGCCCCGCCCGATTGGCACGTCGCCGGGGCCGCGCATGATAGAGTGCAACCTGATCCGGCGTCGATGGCAGGCGGCACGGCGCGCATCGCGCGACCTTGCTCAAAGCCCGCCATCCCGCATCGTCTTTGCTAAAATCCCAACTATGTCCAAGAGTACCGATCGCATCAATCTGACCAACCAGTTCCTGATCGCCATGCCCAACATGGCCGATCCGACGTTTTCAGGAACGGTGGTCTACCTTTGCGATCACAGTGAGCGCGGCGCGCTCGGCCTCGTCATCAACCGGCCGACCGATATCGACCTGCAGGCGCTCTTCAATCGCATCGATCTGAAGCTCGAGATCGAACCTCTTCTCCATGTTCCCGTGTACTTCGGCGGCCCGGTGCAAACCGAGCGCGGCTTCGTGCTGCACGACCCGAAAACCGGCGGCGCGTATACGTCGTCGATGTCCGTGCCGGGCGGCCTCGAAATGACCACCTCGAAAGACGTGCTCGAAGCGGTCGCGAGCGGCAACGGCCCGGAACGTTTTCTGCTGACGCTCGGCCACGCCGGCTGGGGCGCGGGCCAGCTCGAAGACGAAATCTCGAAGAACGGCTGGCTCACGGTCGAAGCCGATCCGAAGATCGTTTTCGACGTGCCCGCCGAAGAGCGTCTCGAAGCGGCGCTCGCGCTGCTCGGCGTGTCGCTCTCCATGCTTTCGGGCGAGGCCGGGCACGCATGAGAGGCCGCGCATGAGCCTGTCGCACGGACGCGAGGCGACGCTGCTCGCGTTCGACTACGGTGAAAAACGCATCGGCGTGGCGGTCGGCAATTCGTTGACGCGCCGCGCGCGGCCGCTCGTCGTCGTGCAGAACCGCAGCAAGGACTATCGCTTCGAAGCGCTCGGCAAGCTGATCGCCGAGTGGAAGCCCAATGCGCTCGTGGTCGGTTTGCCGATGCATCCGGACGGCACGCCGCACGAACGCACCCAGCTCGCGAAGCGCTTCGGCAACCAGCTGAACGGCCGCTTCAATCTGCCGGTGACATGGGTCGACGAGCGCTATTCGTCGGTCGAGGCCGAGGCGGAAATCCGCGCCGGCAACGGCCGTGCCGACATGCTCGACGCCGAGGCCGCCAGCATCATCCTTCAGCAATATCTAGACGGACTTTCCGACGATCATGAGTTCCATTGACGCCGAAGTGCTGTATCGCGCGTTGCTCGACCAGATTCGCGCGGCCTATGGCGACCAGCTGGGCGGTGCGGAAGGCGCGGTGCTGGCCGGTATCCATAGCGGCGGCGCGTGGCTCGCCGAGCGGCTCGCGCGCGACCTGAAGCTCGCGAGCTTCGGCGTGGTGAACGTCGCGCTGCATCGCGACGACTATGCGAAGAAAGGGCTGCACTCGCAGGCGAGCCCGACCTCGCTGCCATTCGCGGTCGACGGCCGCCGCATCGTGCTCGTCGACGACGTGCTGTACACGGGCCGCACGATTCGCGCGGCGCTCAACGAGCTGTACGACTACGGCCGTCCGGCCTCGGTCGAACTCGCGGTGCTCGCCGATCGCGGCGGACGCGAGTTGCCGGTGGCGGCGCGCTGCGTCGGCGGAATGGTCGACGTGCCCGCCGACGCGACGCTCGTGTTGGCCCGCGAAGACGACGGCGCGGGCCGCACGCGCTTTGTTTTTCACACCGAAGCACGCGCCGATTGAAACTCGCGCGGGCGGCGCGACGGCGAAGCGTAGAGCGCGAGCCATGAATGAGCATGCACCAGCATGCCGTTCGAACGCCGCAGCCCGAGCCGGCTCGCTCAGGCTCGGGCCGGCTTGAGCTCGATTCGCGCCGCGCAAAAACCGCGCAGCCTTTCGCCGCGCCGTGACGCGCGCGGACGGCACGGAAATTGTCACCGAGCATCACAGAACGTCACACGCAGTGCGCATCGACATCGATCACGTTGAAGCCCGTATTTGAAGCAGGTACACCATGAACACCGCCACCCAGGCTCCGCAGGATTCCTTCGCTAGCGCGTCCGAGCGCTTTCGCTACGGCTTCCTGAAGGGCAACCCGCAGCTCACGAAAAACGGCGAGCTCAAACATCTGTTGTCGATCGAGGGCTTGCCGAAGTCGATCGTCAATCACATTCTCGATACCGCCGACCAGTTCGTCAGCGTGACCGATCGCGAAGTGAAGAAGGTGCCGCTCCTGCGCGGCAAGTCGGTGTTCAACCTGTTCTTCGAGAATTCGACGCGCACGCGCACGACCTTCGAGATCGCGGCGACGCGGCTGTCGGCCGACGTGCTGAACCTGAACATCAACGCGTCGTCGACGAGCAAGGGCGAATCGCTGCTCGATACGATCAACAACCTCTCGGCGATGCACGCGGACCTGTTCGTCGTGCGTCATGCGTCGAGCGGCGCGCCGTATCTGATCGCGCAGCATTGCGCGCCGCACGTGCACGTGATTAACGCCGGCGACGGCCGTCATGCGCACCCGACGCAGGGCCTGCTCGACATGTACACGATCCGCCACTACAAGAAGGACTTCACGAAGCTGCGTGTGGCGATCGTCGGCGACATCCTGCATTCGCGCGTCGCGCGCTCCGACATTCACGCGCTGACCACGCTCGGCGTGCCCGAAGTGCGCGCGATCGGTCCGCGCACGCTGTTGCCGGGCGGGCTCGAACAGATGGGTGTGCGCGTGTTCCACAACCTCGACGAAGGTTTGAGGGGCGTCGACGTCATCATCATGCTGCGCCTGCAGAACGAGCGCATGAGCGGCGCGCTGCTGCCGTCGTCGCAGGAGTACTTCAAGAGCTGGGGGCTCACGCCCGAGCGTCTCGCGCTCGCCGCGCCCGATGCGATCGTGATGCACCCGGGACCGATGAACCGTGGCGTCGAGATCGACTCGCAGGTCGCGGACGGTCCGCAGTCGGTGATCCTGAACCAGGTCACGTTCGGCATCGCGGTGCGCATGGCGGTGATGGGCATCGTCGCGGGCAACAACGATTAAGCAGCAATTAAGCCGCGACCGGGCAACGGCCGGGCATCAGGCTGAACCACGGGTTTAACAAAGGCAGCGCATGAAGATTCATATTCAAGGCGGCACGCTGATCGATCCGGTCGCGGGCACCGAACAGCAGCAGGACATTTTTATCGACGCGGGCAGGATCGCCGCGATCGGCCACGCGCCGGCCGGCTTCCAGGCCACGCAGACGGTCGACGCAACCGGCCTCATGGTCGCGCCGGGTCTCGTCGATCTGTGCGCGCGTCTGCGCGAGCCGGGCTACGAGCACAAGGCGACGCTCAAGTCGGAAATGGCCGCGGCGCTCGCGGGCGGCGTGACGAGCCTCGTGTGTCCGCCGGACACCGATCCGACGCTCGACGAGCCGGGCCTCGTCGAAATGCTGCGGTTCCGCGCGCGCAACCTGAACCAGGCGCACGTGTATCCGCTCGGCGCGCTGACGGTCGGCCTCAAGGGGCAGGTCATTACCGAGATGGTCGAGCTGACCGAGGCGGGCTGCGTCGGCTTTTCGCAGGCCGACACGCCGATCGTCGATACCCAGGTGCTGATGCGCGCGCTGCAATACGCGAAGACCTACGGCTACACCGCATGGCTGCGTCCGGTCGATGCGTATCTCGGCAAGGGCGGCGTCGCCGCGAGCGGCGCGGTGGCGTCGCGGCTCGGTTTGTCGGGCGTGCCGGTGGCCGCCGAAACGATCGCGCTGCATACGATCTTCGAACTCGTGCGCGTGACCGGCGCGCGCGTGCACATCCCGCACGTGTCGTCGGCGGCGGGCGTCGAGCTCGTGCGCGCGGCGAAGGCCGAGGGCCTGCCGGTGTCGTGCGACGTCACCGTGAACCATCTGCATCTGATCGATCTCGACATCGGCTATTTCGACGCGCAGTTCCGGCTCGATCCGCCGCTGCGCCAGCAGCGCGATCGCGAGGCGATCCGCGCGGGCGTCGTCGACGGCACGATCGACGCGATCTGCTCGGCCCACACGCCGGTCGACGACGACGAAAAGCTGCTGCCGTTCGGCGAGGCGACGCCGGGCGCGACCGGGCTCGAACTGTTCCTCTCTCTGACCGTGAAATGGGCCGACGAAGCGGGCGTGCCGCTCGCCACCGCGCTCAACCGCATCACGACGGCGCCCGCGCGCGTGCTCGGGCTCGCAGCGGCCGGCAGCGTCGCGGTCGGTGCGGCGGCCGATCTGTGCGTGTTCGACCGTCGCGCGCACTGGTTCGTCGAGCCGCGCGCGCTGAAGAGCCAGGGGCACAACACGCCGTTCCTCGGATACGAACTGCCGGCGCGCGTGCGCGCGACGATCGTCTCCGGCCAGCTCGCGTACGAGCAGCGCTGAGCGGTTCCGTTCAGTACGCCGCCGCGCCCGCCGTCCAGTCAAGGAAAGCTCCGACAATGAAGCTCGCGTTACGCAAGATCCGACTCATCGCGCATCTGCTGCACGGCATGTGGACCGTCGCCACGCGCTTTCCGAAGGCGAGCGCGGAACGGCGCCACGCACTCAACCGCGCGTGGTCGCTGAAGATGCTGCGCTTGTGCGGCATGCGCCTCGTGGTCCATAACGACGCGGCGCGGCTCGATCGCGGCGCGCTCGTGGTCGCCAATCACGTGTCGTGGATCGACATCTACGTCATCAATGCGTGGCGGCCGACGCCGTTCGTCTCGAAGGCGGAGATCCGCCAATGGCCGGTGGTCGGCTGGCTCGCGCAGCAACTGGACACGGTGTTCATCCAGCGCGAGAAGCGCAGCGACGCGAAGCGGATCATGCACGAACTCGCGGATCGCCTGAGCACCGGCGAGCTGATGTGCGTGTTTCCCGAGGGCACCACCTCGAACGGGCTCGCGCTGCTGCCGTTTCACTCGAACATGTTCCAGGCGGCGGTGTCGGCCGGCGTGCCGGTGCAGCCGGTGTGCCTCATGTACGAGGATGCGCAGGGCCGGCAGTCGACGGCGCCCGCGTATATCGACGATCTGTCGCTGGCCGATTCGCTCGACATGCTGTTGCGCGGCGGCCCGCTGACCGCGCATGTGTACGTGGGCGAGCCGCTGGCGGCGGGCGCGGACCGGCGCACGCTGGCCGCGCAGGCGCAGGAGTCGATCGCCGGTGCGTTGCGGCAGATGCAGCACGGCACTGCGAATGCAGGGGCGGCCGTGGCGGAAGAGGCCGTTTCGTCGGACGATTCGGCGGGCACGCTGATCGAGCCGGTCGACCGTTCGGGCCATTCGGCCTGAGGGCCGGTTTCGACGCTCCGGCGTCGTGCGGGTCGGGCTGGTCGGGCGGGAGCGTAGGGCGCGGACTTCAGCGCCTCTAGTGCGCCTCTAGTTGCCGCCGGCCACCCGGCACGATTCGCAATCGACCTGCGTCAGCGTGCGTTCCGCGGGATTGCTCGCGAGCCGCACGGCGGACAACTGCTCGCCCCATACGCAACCCGAGTCGAGGCCGATCAGGTTGTCGCGCAGGATCAACCCGAGCGCGGCCCAATGGCCGAACACCACGGTCACGTCCTCGGTCTTGCGCGACGGCGCTTCGAACCATGGAATGCAGCCGGCCGGCGCCGAACCGAGGGTGCCGCTGCTGCTGAAATCCATCGTGCCGTTCGCGGTGCAGAAGCGGATGCGCGTCAATGCGCTACAGGTCACGCGCAGCCGGTCGATGCCTTTCAGGTCAGGCTTCCAGCGGTTCGGCTCGTTGCCGTACAGGCCCGCCAGCGTTTCCTTCCAGTTTGGCGCGCGCAGCGCGCGCTGCAACTCGTCGGCCAGCTCCATCGTCATGCTCGCGTCCCATTGCGGCAGCACGCCGGCATGCACCATCAGCATGCCGTTTTCGAAGTGCGCGAGCGGACGGTGGCGAATCCAGTCGAGCAGATCGGCGGCATCGGGCGCGGCGAGGATGTCGTCTATCGTGTCGCCTTTTTTCGATTTGCGAATGCCCGCCGACACCGACAACAGATGCAGATCGTGATTGCCTAGCACCGGCACCGCACGATCGCCTAGCGCGATGACGTCGCGCAGCGTGGCCAGCGACTCGGCGCCACGGTTGATCAGATCGCCCGCGAACCAGAGCGGCGTGCCGTCCGGCGGCGCGGCCTTGGCCAGCAGTTGCTGGAACGGTTTGCGGCAGCCCTGCAGATCGCCGAACGCGAGCGGTACCAGGGGAGGCGAGATGCCGGAAGTGGTGGAGGGGGTCATCGGATGAATCGGCGCGGTTCGAAATTTGTGGTAATAGACATGCATGCTGCATTTGGCGGTGCAACATGTCGGCCTGACATAATATCCGGTTTGAATTGCCGGTATCGTCATTGCCGGTATCGTCGAGGGCCCGCACTCGGCGCGAGTTCGCAACCCCGGCGGGATATTGGCGCGACGAACAGGAGCAGAAGAAGGCATGCCGTTTTCGCAGTCGACGCAGCCCGTGCGCACGCTCGTGACCGGTGCGAGCGGTTTCACCGGCCGATATCTGGTCAGGAAGCTGCGCGCCCGTGGCCACACCGTGATCGAGACGGTGGGCGACCCCGGCGCGACGGCAACGCCGACCCGGCTGCCGCTCGACATCGCCTCGCCCGATGCGTGCCAGCGCGTGATCGAGCGCGTGCGGCCCGACTACATCGTGCATCTGGCCGCGATCAGCTTCGTCGGGCATGACGATCCTCTGGACTTCTATCGCGTGAACGTGGTGGGCACGCTGAATCTGCTGGAAGCGTGCGCGCACGCCGGCCATACGCCGCGCAAGCTGCTGATCGCGAGCAGCGCGCACGTCTACGGCAACGTGACCAGCGACGCGATCGACGAAAGCTTCCCGCTGCACCCCGTCAATCACTACGCGGCCAGCAAGGCGGCGATGGAAACGATGGTGCGCACCTGGTTCGACCGGCTGCCGATCCTGATGGTGCGGCCGTTCAACTACACCGGCCGCGGGCAGGCCTCGAACTTCCTCGTGCCGAAGATCGTCGAGCACTTCGCGCGCCGCGAGTCGTCCATCGAACTCGGCAATATCGACGTGGCGCGCGATTTTTCCGACGTGCGCTACGTGGCGAGCGTGTACGAAGCACTGCTCGATTCCCCGGCCGTGTCCGAAACCGTCAACGTCTGCACGGGCACGCCTTATACGCTGCGCGACATCCTCTCGGCGGCGAGCGAGCTGACGGGGCACGAGCTGGAAATCCGCGCCAACCCCGCGTTCGTGCGGAAAACCGACGTGAAGATGCTCGTCGGATCGCCGGCCAGGCTGCGCGCGCTGGTGCCGGCCATCGCGTCCATCCCATTTATCGAGACCCTGGGCTGGATGCTCGCAGCCTGACTGGCTCGTTTGCGTCCTCCCGCCGCCACCCTCGGCAACCACCCTCGGCAACCACCCTCGGCAACCACCCTCGGCAACCACCCTCGGCAACCACCCTCGGCAACCACCCTCGGGCGCCCTCAAAAAAATAATCCGGTTAGCCCGATACCAATTTTGTCAAGCTGTTTCAAGTTGTTAGGGTTCTAGTTTTTGCACCGGGCGGCTTTATAATTGTGCCTTCATAAAATCGGCGTCTGAGTGTCTATCGGTTGTACGGAAAGGCGCGACGGGCGGCGGCAGAAGCGGACTCCACCACTACGCGGGGTGCACGGGCCGGCACAGTCACAATGGCCTGTCACTAACATCTAGAAGGGAATTTCATGATCCTGGTAACGGGCGGCGCCGGCTTTATCGGTGCCAATTTCGTGCTCGACTGGCTCGATGCGTCGGACGAAGCGGTGCTCAACGTCGACAAGCTCACCTACGCCGGCAATCTCGGCACGCTCAAATCGCTACAGGGCAATCCCAATCACGTTTTCGCGCGCGTCGACATCTGCGAGCGCGCCGCGCTCGACGCGCTGTTCGCCGAGCACAAGCCGCGCGCCGTGCTGCATTTCGCGGCCGAAAGCCACGTCGACCGCTCGATTCACGGCCCGGCCGATTTCGTGCAGACCAACGTGGTTGGCACCTTCACGCTGCTCGAAGCCGCGCGCAGCTACTGGAACACGCTGGGCGAAGCCGAGCGGGCCGCCTTCCGCTTCCTGCACGTATCGACCGACGAAGTGTTCGGCTCGCTGTCCGCCACCGACCCGCAATTCTCCGAAACCACGCCGTACGCGCCGAATAGCCCCTATTCGGCCACCAAGGCCGGCTCCGATCACCTCGTGCGCGCCTACCATCACACGTACGGCCTGCCGGTGCTCACCACCAACTGCTCGAACAACTACGGCCCGTACCAGTTCCCCGAAAAGCTGATCCCGCTGATGATCGCCAACGCGCTCGCGGGCAAGCCGCTGCCGGTGTACGGCGACGGCCAGAACGTGCGCGACTGGCTGTACGTCGGCGACCATTGCAGCGCGATCCGCGAAGTGCTCGCGCGCGGCACGCCCGGCGAAACGTACAACGTCGGCGGCTGGAACGAGAAAAAGAATCTCGAAGTCGTGCATACGCTGTGCGATCTGCTCGACAGGCTGCGCCCGAAAGCGGCCGGCTCGTATCGCGACCAGATCACCTATGTGAAGGACCGTCCGGGCCACGACCGCCGTTACGCGATCGATGCCCGCAAGCTCGAACGCGAACTCGGCTGGAAGCCGGCGGAAACGTTCGAAACGGGTCTTGCCAAAACGGTCCAGTGGTATCTGGACAATCAGGCATGGTCCGACGAAGTCGCTTCGGGTGAATACCGGAAGTGGGTCGAAACCAACTACGCGCAACGCGCGTGACGGCACATAAGGGCACGGCCATGGCGCGCAAAGGCATCATTCTCGCGGGCGGTTCGGGCACCCGCCTGTATCCGATCACACATGTCGTCTCGAAGCAGCTGCTGCCGGTCTACGACAAGCCGATGATCTACTACCCGCTTTCCACGCTGATGGTGGCGGGCATTCGCGACGTGCTGATCATCTCCACGCCGCAGGACACGCCGCGCTTCGAGGCGATGCTCGGCGACGGCAGCCAGTGGGGCATGAACATCCAGTACGCGGTGCAGCCGTCGCCGGACGGGCTCGCGCAGGCGTTCATCATCGGCCGCGAGTTCGTCGGCAACGATCCGTCGGCGCTGATTCTCGGCGACAACATTTTCTACGGCCACGATCTTGCGAAGCAGCTCGAGCGCGCCAACGACCAGACCGACGGCGCGACCGTGTTCGCGTATCACGTGCACGATCCGGAGCGCTACGGCGTGGTCGAATTCGACGAGCAGTTCCGTGCGCTGTCGATCGAGGAGAAGCCCGCGAAGCCGCGCTCGCACTACGCGGTCACGGGCCTTTACTTCTACGACAAACAGGTCTGCGACATCGCCGCGGACATCAAGCCGTCGCCGCGCGGCGAACTCGAAATCACCGACGTCAACTCGCGCTATCTCGCGAACGCGGCGCTCAACGTCGAGATCATGGGCCGCGGCTATGCGTGGCTCGACACCGGCACGCACGATTCGCTGATCGAGGCCGCGACCTTCATCGCGACGCTGCAAAAGCGCCAGGGTCTCGTGGTGGCGTGTCCGGAAGAGATCGCGTACCGCCGCAAGTGGATCGACGGCGAACAGCTGCTCGCGCTTGCCAAGCCGCTCGCGAAGAACGCCTACGGGAAGTACCTGCAAAACATTCTTACGGATCACGTCGCATGGCCATCCAGGTAACCGCTACGGCACTGCCCGAAGTCAAGATCATCGAGCCGAAGGTGTTCGGCGATGCGCGTGGTTTTTTCTTCGAGAGCTTCAATGCGCTCGAATTTGCTGAGAAGGTCGAGGCGGGCGTCGAGTTCGTGCAGGACAACCACTCGCGCTCGGCCAGGGGCGTGCTGCGCGGTCTGCATTATCAGATCCAGCATGCGCAGGGCAAGCTCGTGCGCGTCGTCGAAGGCGAGGTGTTCGACGTGGCCGTCGACATCCGCAAGAGCTCGCCGAATTTCGGCAAGTGGGTCGGCGTGACGCTGTCGGTCGAGAATCACCGGCAACTGTGGGTGCCGCCTGGCTTCGCGCACGGCTTCGTCGTGCTGTCGGAGTCCGCGCAGTTCCTCTACAAGACCACCGACTACTGGTTCCCCGAGCACGAGCGCAGCATCGTGTGGAACGATCCGGCCATCGGCATCGAATGGCCGATCGGCGTCGAACCGCTGCTCGCGGCGAAGGACGCGGCAGGCAAGCGCCTCGCCGAGGCCGAAGTTTACGCATAAGGGACAGCCGCATGAGCGCACAGGATGCGAAGCGCACGATTCTCGTCACGGGCGTGAACGGCCAGGTCGGCTACGAACTCGCGCGCACGCTGCAGGGCCTCGGCAAGGTGGTGGCAGTCGACCGCTCGCGGCTCGATCTGTCGAACCTCGATCAGATCCGCGCGGTGGTGCGCGAGGTACGTCCCGCGCTGATCGTCAACCCGGCGGCCTATACGGCGGTCGACAAGGCGGAGCAGGAAGCCGATCTCGCGATGCGCATCAACGGCGAGGCGCCGGGCGTGCTTGCCGAGGAAGCGAAAAAGCTCGGCGCGGCGCTGATCCACTATTCGACCGACTACGTGTTCGACGGCACGAAGCAAGGCGCCTACGTCGAGGACGATCCGACCGATCCGCAGAACGCCTACGGCCGCACCAAGCTCGCGGGCGAGCAGGCGATCGCGGCGACGGGCGTCGATCACCTCGTGCTGCGCACGAGCTGGGTGTACGGCACACGCGGCAAGAACTTTCTGCTGACGATGCTGCGGCTCGGCGCCGAGCGTCCCGAACTGAAGGTCGTCGCCGACCAGTTCGGCGCGCCCACCTGGTGCAACACGATCGCGACGCTGACCGCGCATCTGTGCGCGCAGGCCTTCGCCGCCGAACACGGCGCGACATGGTGGCACGAGCGCTCGGGCATCTATCACCTGTGCGCGGGCGATTCGACTTCGTGGCACGGCTTCGCGTCGGCGATCTTCGAGCTCGCAGGCCTGCCGAACCGGCCGAACACCCTGCCGATTCCCGCCGCGGATTACCCCACGCCGGCGCAGCGTCCAGCCAATTCCAGAATGTCGAACGAGAAGCTGGCGCGCGTGTTCGGGCTTGCCGCGCCGCATTGGCGCGACGCGTTGCGGCTGTGTCTGACGGACGGTTTTCCGAAGTCGCCCGCGGCCTGTTCCTGAGGCTGTTTTTGCGGCAGCCCGCGCGTGCTCTCATGGCGCCCAGACGGTACACGGACGCATCGGGAGACGCAGCGCGCTGCCCGTCCGCGCACGGCTTCCCCGAACTAACGAAGCCTGACAGTGGTGAAAGGGGGCGGCGGTAGAATGTCGCGATACGAACGTGCCACCGGGCGCTTCTCCGGTGCGGCGCATGATAGCGGCGCCGCGCGGGCAAAGCGCACGCAGGGTGGCGCAATTCGTGCCGGACGTGCCGAACGGATCGTGCCGATGAATTCGCCTCAGTGCGCCGCCGTCGCGCGGTCACGTAATAAGTACGAAATCGAGAGGAAGCTGTGAGTTTGTTACCGATCATTCTGTGCGGCGGAGCGGGATCGCGGCTTTGGCCGGTGTCCCGCGAATTGCATCCGAAGCCGTTCATCCGTCTCGCGGACGGCGAAAGCCTGCTGCAGAAAGCCTTTCTGCGCGCGGTGGCGCTGCCCGGCGTGCAGGAAGTGCTGACGGTGACGAACCGCGAGCTGTTCTTCAAGACCGAAGACGATTTCCGCGAGGTCAACGAGAAGGGCGTGGCGACCTCGTTCATTCTCGAACCGTTCGGCCGCAATACGGCCGCGGCGGTCGCCACGGCGGCTTTGCATACCGCGAAGGCGCACGGCGAAGACACGGTGATGCTGATACTCGCCGCCGATCATCTGATCGCCGATCAGGCCGCGTTCGCGGCGGCGGTCGAGCGGGCGCGCACGCTCGCGCAGGCCGGCAAGGTCGTGACCTTCGGCATGCATCCGGAGACGCCCGAAACCGGCTACGGCTATATCGAAGCCGATGGCGAGCGGGTCGTGCGCTTCGTCGAGAAGCCGTCGCTCGACAAGGCCCGCGAATATCTCGCCTCGGGCAAGTTCGTGTGGAACTCGGGCATGTTCTGCTTCACCGCGGGCACGATCCTGAAGGAAATGCGCGAGCATTGTCCGGACATTCTCGATGCCGCGGCCGCGTGCATGGAGAAGTCGCCCTCGGCCGAGGGCGCGACCGGCGCGCAGGTGCGGCTCGAACCGGGCAGTTTCGGCGCGGTGCCGGAGTTGTCGATCGACTACGCGGTGATGGAGAAGTGTGCGCACGCGGCGGTCGTGCGTTGCGACATCGGCTGGACCGACGTCGGTTCGTGGACCGCGCTGTCCGACCTGTCGCCGGCCGACGCGAGCGGCAACCGCGTCGAAGGCGAGGCGCTGCTCGTCGACGTGAAGAACTCGTATCTGCGCAGCGGCGGCCGTCTGATCGGCGCGGTCGGCATCGACAATCTGATCGTGATCGACACGCCCGACGCGCTGCTCGTCGCGAACAAGGCGCGCGCGCAGGACGTGAAGCAGATTTTCGCGGAACTGAAGTTGCGCGGCCACGAGACGTACAAGGTGCATCGCACCGTGCATCGGCCGTGGGGCACGTACTCGGTGCTCGAAGAGGGGCCGCGCTTCAAGATCAAGCGCATCGAGGTGAAGCCGGGCGCGAGCCTGAGCCTGCAGATGCATCATCACCGCAACGAGCATTGGGTCGTGGTGAGCGGCATGGCGAAGGTCGTCAACGGCGAGCAGGAATTTTTCGTGTCGACCAACGAGTCGACCTACATCCCGGCCGGTCACAAGCACCGCCTCGAAAATCCGGGCGTCGTCGAGCTCGTGATGATCGAAGTGCAAAGCGGCGAATATCTCGGCGAAGACGATATCGTCCGCTTCGAGGACATTTACGGACGTACTTGAGATGGATATCAGTTTTACCAACGACTCCGAAGACCTGACGCGCCACAACGAGCGCGACGATCTGTTTATCGGCATGAAGGCGCTGCGCGTGTGGGGCACGCTCGGCTGGCACGACATCCGCCAGCGTTATCGCCGCTCGGTGCTCGGGCCGTTCTGGTTCACGCTCAGCACGATCATCATGGTGGTCGTGCTCGGCGCGCTGTACTCGACGCTGCTGCACCAGGAAATCGCGAACTACCTGCCGTATCTCGCGGTCGGGCTCGTCGTGTGGGCGTACCTGGCGTCGGTCGCCAACGAGGGCTGCCTCGCCTTCATCGGCTCCGCCTATCTGATCAAGCAGATCAGGCTGCCGCTCACCGTACATGTGTGCCGCATCGCGTGGCGCAACTTCGTGATCCTGCTGCATAGCCTGCCGGTGGTGGTCGTGCTGCTGATCGTGTTCGGCCACTGGCCGGGCTGGGAAATCGCGCTGGTGCCGTTCGCGCTCGTGATCCTGCTGCTGCACGGCGTGTGGCTCGGCGTCACGCTCGGCGTGCTGTGCGCGCGCTTTCGCGACATCCCGCCGATCGTCACGAACCTGATCCAGGTCGTGTTCTTCTTCACGCCCGTCATGTGGTCGCCGGAAATTCTCAAGGACCGCGCGTGGGTCGCCGAATACAACCCGCTCTATCACCTGATCGAAACCGTGCGCGCGCCGCTCACCGGCCGCCCGACCCATTGGGAGTCGTGGGCCTGGTCGATCGGTCTCCTGATCGTCGGCTTTGCGTTCGCGCAGATCCTGATGAAGCGTTTCCGTAATCGCGTTCCTTACTGGCTTTGATATTGTGAGTTCCTCATCGATTGTCGCTCGTAACATCTCCGTCGAATTTCCGATTTACGAGAACTCGCATCGTTCGCTGAAAAAGGCGGTGCTCAATCTGACGACGGGCGGCCGGATCGGCCAGGACGCGGGTCGCCATGCGATCGTCCGCGCGATCGACGACCTCAGCTTCACGTTCGGCGAAGGCGAGCGCATCGGCCTGATCGGCCATAACGGCTCGGGCAAGACGACGCTGCTGCGCACGCTGTCGGGTGTCTATGCGCCGGTGCGCGGCGAGCTGAAGGTGCAGGGCAAGATCGCCTCGCTGCTCGACGTGTCGATGGGCCTCGACCCCGACGCGACCGGCTTCGAAAACATCTATCTGCGCGGCATTCTCGACGGGCTGAAGCCCGCGCGCATCCGCAGCAAGATCGACGAGATCGCCGACTTCAGCGAACTCGGCGACTACCTGAATCTGCCGGTGCGCACCTATTCGAGCGGGATGATGCTGCGCCTCGCGTTCGCGATCTCGACGAGCGTCGAAGCCGACATCCTCATCATGGACGAATGGCTTAGCGTCGGCGACGCCGAATTCAGCGTGAAGGCGGCCGAGCGGCTGGAAAGCCTCGTCGGCAAGGCGGCGCTGCTGGTGGTGGCGTCGCATGATCCGAAGCTCGTCGCGCGCGTGTGCAACCGCAAGATCTCGATGGAGCACGGCAAGATGATCGCCGACGAAGCCGTGCTGCCGCCGGAAGAAACCGACGAGCCGCCCGTCAGCCACACCGCGCAGTTGCCGCACTGAGCGTGCGCGGGCGGCCGTCGCGCCGCGCGTGCATGACCGTCGGGCGTCGCGACGTGAGCCGCATTGGCGCGGCGTAATGCCTGGCGTAGTGTGGCCGGCCTGTCGCGGCGTGGCGCGGTGCCGTGCATGGCGCACGGCGCGCCGTCGAGCGTGACGACACCGCGAGACACCGCGACCCGGCGGCGCAATCATCCGGACGCGCGGTTCAGTAACACCGCTCGGGGCTCGTCCCCGAGGCGCAACAAGGTTCGAATTTCATGCGAGCTAATCACCCATTCCTGCGCTACTCCGAATCCCTGCTCGTGCGTCAGCCGTTTCGCACGTTGAAGGGTTTTGCGGGCGGCTATATCGCCTATCCGATTGCCGAGAGCGCCGAAAAACGCAGCGTGCGGCCGAAAATCCGCGAACTGCGCGAGCACTACACGCTGCCGATGCCGCATCGCCGCCGCATCGCGCTCGAACGGCTCGCCAACATGCTCGAATTCGCCGGCGCGAAGGTGCCTTACTACCGCGATCTGTTTCTTGCGAGGCAGTTCGAGCCGGCCAGGGTCAAGGACGACCCGCGCTATCTGGAAGAGCTGCCGTACCTGACCAAGGACATCATCCGCGAGCAGGGGCCGCGTCTGCTGTCGGGGCCGCTCGTGGCGGGCCAGCACCATGCCTGCAAGACCGGCGGCTCGACCGGGCTTTCGACGACGATCTACTACGACCAGCAAGGCGCCGATTATTCGTCGGCGGTCACGAACTATTGCCGCGAGCGGATCGGCAAGCTGCGCCATCGCTCGGAGCTGCACTTCGCATGCCGTTTCCCCGATCAGGCCGTGCCCGAGTGGCCGTCGCGCGAAGATTTCAAATGCTTCGCGATGAATCGCAGCAACATCTTCTTCGACCGCATCGACGACCAGGGCCTCGAGGAAATGTGGCGCACGCTCAAGCGCCGCCGGCCGTATCTCGCGCACTCGCATCCCTCGACGATGTACGCGCTCGCCTGCTACGTGCAGCGCAAGTACGGCGGCGGCAAGGCGTTCCAGGTGTTCGAATCGAGCGGCGAGCTGCTCGAACCGCAGGCGCGCGAGATGATCGCGAAGGCGCTGCGCTGCCGCGTGATCGACCGCTACGGTCTCGCCGAACTCGGCGTGATGGCCTACGAACTCGACGGTCATGAAGGCGGCTTCCAGATTCTCGAATCGGAAGGCTGGCCGGAAAGCCGCGTCGCGCCCGATAACCCCGACGGCGCGCACGAACTCGTGTTCACGGGTTTTCGCAACCGGCTGATGCCGCTGATCCGCTACACGACCGGCGACCTCGCGCGCGTGCAGGAAACGGAAAAGGGCTTCTTCCTGACCGACGTGGTCGGCCGGATTCACGACGTCGTGCCGATCAACGGCGTCGCGCATCCGACGCACCATATCCAGGACATGCTCGATCACCGCGTCGGCGGCATTCAGGAGTTCCAGATCGACTTGCGCACGACGCCGCCCACGCTGCGCATCGTGCTCGAACCGCACGCGAACGCGGAAGAAACGACCGCGAAGCTGCGCCACTTCTGGCAGGACGCGTTCACGATCGCCTACGTCGGTCACGACGACTTCGTGCGCGTGGGCAGCCGCGCCAAATTCCGTCACGTGGTGGGCGCATGATCGGCGTCGCGTGTCCCGAGGCGCGCGCCGAGGCCGGCCAGTATGTGCTGGCGGCGCTGCGGCGCTCGGTCAGCACGACCCAGGCGCAGGCGATCACGCGCAACGTGCTGCACGAGATCGCGCCCGACGTCGTGGTCGCCGTCGACGCGCCCGATGCCTGGAGTGCCGACCTGATCGCTTATGTGAATGCGCGGCCGCGCAAGCTGATCGTGTTCGGCCATATGCCGATCGCGCTCGCGGACTATCTGCGCTATCGGCCCACGGCTTTGCCGTCCGGGCTCGGCGCGGCGAGCCGCAGTGCCTCGGCGCCTGCGGGCGAGTCGCGCGAAAGCGCGGCGGCGGTGCGCTATGGCGCGTTGGCACAAACACTCGGCGGCGCGCAGTGGCATCGCCCGTTCGAACGCTTCGACTTCACTGACGAGTGGAACAACCTCGGCTACGGCGCGATTCGCGCCGACGGCTCGATCTGGGCGCTCGCGGAAGCTCCTCAAGTGCCGGCCGAAGCGGAGCTGGCGTCGGTCGTCGTGAACGGCGAGCGGCAGTTCGCCTACGCGGCGTTGTGGGAGGCGGGTGCCTCGGCCGTGCTGTGGTTCAACCGGCCGGCCGGCCCGTGCGATTCGTTCGAATGGCGCCTCGTCGAGCAGTTCCTGTCGGGCTACCGGGCCGATGCGCTGCCGTGTCAGCCGGTGCTGAGCGAACTGCCGTGGGGCTATGACGCGGCAATCACGTCGCGGCTCGATTGCGACGAGGACGTCGAATCGGCGCGTCCGTTGTGGCAGGCGTACCAGCGGCTCGGCGTGCCGTTCTCGCTCGCCGTGCATACGCAGAACCTGCAACGCGGCGGTCAGCACGAAATCCTGCGCGAACTGCTCGCCGACCGGCAGCAGGGCGCGGTGCTGTCGCATACGGCGACGCACTCGCCGAACTGGGGCGGCAGCTACGACACCGCGCTCGCCGAAGGCGCGCAATCGGCCGAACTGCTCGAACGCGCGACCGGCGTGCCGGTGCGCTACGCGGTGTCGCCGTTTCACCAGTCGCCGCCGTATGCGATTCGCGGCCTCGTCGACGCGGGCTACGCGGGCTGCGTCGGCGGCATCATCCGCAACGATCCCGAGTTTCTGACGGCGCGCGGCGGCGCGCTGGCCGGCTTGCCGGCGGGTTTCGTCGGCCATAGCCAGCAATGCATGCTGCACGGCGACTGCATGCGCAAGGACGGCGATCCGCTCGCGATCTTCAAGCAGGCCTTCGACATCGCCTACGCCACCCACACGCTGTTCGGCTACCTCGATCATCCGTTCTCCGAGCGCTACGCCTACGGCTGGTCCGACGAGGCCGCGCGCATCGACACGCACGAGCAGTTCATCGCCTATATGCGCGGCAAGGCGCAGCGGCCGCTGTTCCTGCACGAGGAAGCCGCGCTCGACTTCCTGCGCTTCAGGTCGCTCACGCACATCATCGAAGAGGACGGCGCGTTTCGCGTCGTGACGCCGTCCACGCACACGCTGCCCCTGACGCTCGGCGTCGAGTTCAAGGGCACTCACCAGCAGGTCAAGGCGGGGAACGCATTGCAATGAAAGTCATGGTCGTGATGGGCACCCGGCCCGAGGTCATCAAGCTCGCGCCGGTCGTGCGCGCGTTGCGCGGCGAGTTCGAAACGATCGTCTGCGCGAGCGGACAGCATAAGGACATGGCCGCGCAGGCGCTCGAATTCTTCGGCATCGAACCGGACATCACGCTCGATACGATGAGCCCGGGGCAATCGCTGAACGCGTTGTCGTCGCGGCTCATTGCGGCGCTCGATCGCGCGCTCGACGAAACGCGCCCCGACTGGGTGATCGTGCAGGGCGATACGACGACGGCGTTTTGCGCGGGCTTCGCCGCGTTTCATCGCGGCATTCGCGTCGGCCACGTCGAAGCGGGGCTGCGCACCGGCGATCTCGCGAGCCCGTTTCCCGAGGAAGCGAACCGCAGCCTGCTCGGCCGCATCGCGACGCTGCATTTCGCGCCGACCGAACGCGCGCGGGAGAGCCTGCTGGCCGAAGGCATCGCGGCGCAGAAGATCGTCGTGACCGGCAACACGGTCGTCGATGCGATCGCCGAAGTGCGCGCGAGCTGGAACGTCGCGCCGCCCGCGAGCCCGCTGCCCGAATGGCACGGCGCGCAGCAGCATGTGCTCGTGACGTGCCACCGGCGCGAGAATTTCGGCGACGTGCTGCAGGACATCTGCCGCGTGCTGCGCGATCTGTGCCAACGCTATCGCGATTACCGCTGGGTGTTTCCGGTACATCTGAACCCGGCTGTGCGCGGCCCCGTGCATCGCGAGCTCGACGACATCGCGAATCTCACGCTGATCGAGCCGGTCGACTATCCGACGAGCCTCTATCTGATCAGCGGCAGCGCGGTCGTGGTCAGCGACTCGGGTGGCATTCAGGAAGAAGCGCCGAGCTTCGGCGTGCCGGTGGTCGTGATGCGCAATCACACCGAGCGCCGCGAGGGTGTCGATGCCGGCTTTGCGACGCTCGCGGGCCAGAGCGCGGCCAGCATCGAGAGCGCGGTGATCGGCTGGCTCGACGACCCGGCGCGGCGCGCGGCGCTGCGCAATCGCGCGAATCCGTACGGCGACGGGCTGGCTTCGCGGCGCATTGTCGAGAGCCTGCAGGGTAGGCCGGTCGAGGTGTTCGTTGGTTGACGGTACACGGGGTACGCAGGGTACGCACGGCCAGAACGGCGCGCTCGCCGCGCACGACTGCGTGCTGTTCTCGACCGCGGACTGGGACGAACCGTACTGGACCAACAAGCAGCACACGGCGAGCATTCTCGCCGCGCGCGGCTGGCGGATTCTGTACGTGGAGAGCGTCGGTTTCCGGGCCCCGAAAGTCGGCAGCGGACGCGACTGGTCGCGGCTATGGCGACGCCTGTGGCGCGGCGTGCAATCGCTCGTGCTCGGGCCGCCACAACGCGCGGACAACCTCTGGGTGCTCTCGCCGCTGCTGGTGCCGGCCGGTCATCACCTGCCGTTCGTGCGTTCGCTGAACCAGGCGCTGCTGCGCTTTTCGGTGAACCGTTTCGCGAAGTCGCATCGCTATGACAAGCCGGTCGTCTGGACCTACCACCCGTACATGCTCGATGCGATCGCGACGCTGCCGCGCGGGCCGCTGGTGTATCACTGCGTCGACGACATCGCGGCGATTCCCGGCGTCGACGTCGAGGCGTTCCGCAACGCGCAGCACGATCTGCTCGGGCGCTGCGAGGCGGTGTTCACAACCGCGATGTCGTTGAAGGAAGTGTGCGAGCCGTTCAACCGCAACACGCATTTCTTCGGCAACGTCGTCGACGATACGCACTTCGGCACGGCGCTCGACGACGCTCCGCTGTCCGCTGAATTACCTGCCGAACTGGCCGCGATCGCCGAGCCGCGGCTCGTCTATCACGGCGTGCTGTCGGACTTCAAGGTCGACTTTCCGCTGCTCCTGCAAACGGCGCAGGCGCGGCCGCAATGGCAGTGGGTCATCATCGGCGAGGAACGCGAAGGGCAGCGCAGCGAACTGCTCGCGCAGCTCGCGCGCCTGCCGAACGTGCACCTGCTCGGCTATCGCCCGTACGGCGTGCTGCCGCAGTATCTGCGCGGCATGCGGGTGGGCGTGCTGCCGACGCTGCTCAACGAATACACGCGCTCGATGTTTCCGATGAAGTTCTACGAATATCTCGCGGCGGGTCTGCCGGTCGTGTCGACGCCGCTCGATTTCGCGAAGGAGCCGCGCGCCGGTCTCGAAGTGGGCGGCGACGCGCACGCGTTTATCGCGGCAATCGAAACGCAGCTCGCGCGCGGCAAGCTGAGCGCCGACGAAGCGCGCGCGGCGGTCGGCGAGAACACCTGGGAGACGCGGCTCGACAAGATGCTGGCGATCATGTTCGCCGGCGAGCCGGCTGGCGGCGGCGCGCGGGAACCTCGCGCGGAGGTGCGCGCGTGAGGGTCGTTCATGTCTACCGCACGTATTTCCCGGACCCGCCGGGTGGCCTGCAGGAAGCGATCCGCCAGATCGCGCTGTCGACGCGCGAGCGCGGCGTCGAAGCGCGCATCCTGACCTTGTCGCCGAACCCGGTGCCGGACATCGTCGACTATCCGGAAGGGCAGGTGATTCGCGAGAAGTCGTGGGCTGCGCCGGCGTCGTGCGATCTCGGCGGACCGTGCGCGGTGATGAAGTATCGCGAGATGGCCGCGTGGGCCGACGTCGTGCATTTTCATTTTCCGTGGCCGTTCGCGGACGTGCTGCATCTGCTCGGCCGCACGCGCAAGCCGACCGTGATGACCTATCACTCCGACATCGTGCGGCAGAAAGCGCTCGGCGCGATCTACGGGCCGCTGATGCGACGCACGCTGCGCAGCATGTCGGCCGTGGTCGCGACGTCGCCAGCCTATGCGCAAACCAGCGAGACGCTGGCCGCGTGCGTGTCGAAGGCGCGTCTGAAGACGATTCCGCTCGGCATCATCGATTACCGCGACGCGCCGCTGCCCGATAGCGTGCAGCGCGACGTCGAAAGCCGGCTCGGTCTCGCGGATGGTGAGCCGTATTTTCTCGCGCTCGGCGTGCTGCGCTACTACAAGGGGCTGCATACGCTCGTCGAGGCCGCGCCGGGTATCGGCGCGAAGCTCGTGATCGCCGGCTCGGGCCCGGAGCGTGAGCGTCTTGAGGCTCTCGCGCGGCAGCACGGCGCGCGCAACGTCGTGTTCGCGGGGCAGATCACGCATGAGGAAAAGGTCGCGCTGCTCAAGGGCTGCCGCGCGATGGTGCTGCCGTCGCATCTGCGCTCGGAAGCGTTCGGCATGGTGCTCGTCGAGGCCGCGATGTTCGGCAAGCCGATGGTGTGCTGCGAGGTCGGATCGGGGACTTCGTTTGTGAACGAGGATGGGGTGACGGGGTTCGTGGTGCCGCCCGAGTCGCCCGCGCGGCTGGCTGCCGCGATCAACCGCTTCGCGCTCGACGAAGCGTTGGCGCGCACGATGGGCGCGGCGGCGCGGGAGCGGTATGAGCGGCTCTTTTCCGGGGCGGCGTTGGGGAGGGCGTATCGGGCGCTGTATGAGGACGTGATGCGCGGCGGTGTTTGAGCCACCTACTTCGTGCCTTTTTGCGGCGCGGTTCTGAAGACCCACAGCTTGGCCGTCGCGAAGTTCACGAACATGCCGGCGACAGAGCCGGCCGCGACCGCCAGCAAGGGGCTCGCCGGACCGTGCGGCAGCAGATGCAACGCGAGCACGTAAGCGCCGTAATTGCATGCGCCGCCGAGCGACATCGCGGCCAGATACTGACACCATTCGCGCCACAGCGACGTGCCCGCCGCCGCGGTGAACGTGATGCGCCGATTGATCTGCCAGGTGACGAAGGCGGCGCACAGGAACGAAATCGCGCGCCCCGCATAGGGACCGCAACCGACGGCCAGGGCGGCATAGAGCACGCCGGCATCGACGGCAAAGCCGACCGCGCCGGCAACCGCGAACCAGATGAATTCGCGGTGCAGCTTAGCCACCTTGGCTCCGCGACTTCAGGGCGGGGATCGCGAGATAGGCGATGCGCTTCAGTTCGTTCCGGCCGCGCGTGACTGTGTCGAGAACGATGCCGCAAATCAGCAGGATCGCACCGAGCAGCATCAGCACCGTGCTGAGAATGAACGTCGGGATGCGCGGCACGAGGCCGGTTTCGACATAAGTCGTGAGGACAGGGATCGCCAGCACGATCGACAGCAGCGTGCAGATCGCGAAGCCCGTCGTGAAAAACGCGAACGGCCGCTCCGACTTGAAGAGCTTCAGGATCATCATCAGAATCCTGAAGCCGTCGCGGTAAGTGTTGAGCTTGCTTTCCGAGCCTTCGGGGCGCGACGAATAGCGCGTTTCGACTTCCGCTACGGGCATGCGCATGCCGAGCGCGTGGACCGCGAGTTCGGTTTCGATCTCGAAGCCCTTCGAGTGGGCCGGGAAGGTCTTCGCATAGCGGCGCGAAAACACGCGATAGCCCGACAGCATGTCCTTGAAGGTCTTGCCGAAAATCGTCGCCGCGCATTGCGTGAGCAGCACGTTGCCGAAGCGGTGGCCGAGCCGGTACGCGGTTTGCTCGTCGCTCAGACGCGAGCCGACGACCATGTCGAGCTTGTTTTCGATCAGCAGATCGACGAGGGCCGGAGCGGCGGCCGCGTCGTAGGTCGCGTCGCCGTCGACCATCACGAAGACGTCCGCGTCCACGTCCGCGAACATGCGGCGCACGACGTTGCCCTTGCCTTGCAGCGGCACGGAAATGACCTGGGCGCCCGCCGCGCGGGCGACGTCGGCCGTGTTGTCCTTCGAGTTATTGTCGAATACGACAATGTCGGCGTCGGGCAGGCTTTTGCGGAAGTCGCCGACGACGGTGCCGATTGCAGCCGCCTCGTTGTAGCAGGGAATGACGACGGCAATTCGAACAGCAGGGGTGTCAACCATATTCTTGAGGTCTTTTGCGGTAGCGTCTCGTCGCATGCAAGACGGCTTGCCAGTGATTAAAAGGCGCCAGAGAGATCGCCCCTCTTTGGGCAATTTTACCTGAAGCCGTATGACCTCCCTCGGGCCGCCCTGGGCCGCATGCCGCGCGCGAGGTGCGCGGCATGCGCAGACGGATGGCACACGGGATCAGCGGGGCTTGCCGCTCCGGTAGCCGCGCAGCGCATCGAACGCGAACACGAGGCAGCCGAGCAGCAGCGCGAGATAGGCCCACTTCATATGCGGCGGCAGGAAGCGGAACTGGATGTCGGCGTGACCGGCGGGCAGCTCGACTTCCTGGAAGATCTCGCCGCTGCGCGCGATCGGCGCCTCGTTGCCGTTGACCGTGGCGCGCCAGCCGGGCATGAACAGTTCGAGACGCGACAGCTTCGAGGGCGCGTCGCATTGCACGTGGGCCGCGTCGCGATCCTGCGGCGTGATCGTGCAGCCGGGCGCGCTGAAATAAGGTGCCGGTGCGGACAGTTCGAGAATCCGCATCACTTCGTCGCGGTAGACCTCCTTCAGGTCCTGATTCGGCGGTCCGGCGAGGTAGTCGCGCAGCTTCCTGAAATCCGGCGCATCGATATTGCTCGGTACGAGCGCATAGCGCACGCCGATGCGCGCGTAGGCCTCCCGGTTCGCGATGAGGCTATCGGCCGCGGACGGTCCGTTGGGATCATGCCGCGTGACCCCGGGAATCGGGTCCTGGTTGCTGTCGAGATGCGCGTTGACGTAGTGCGTCCAGTCGGACGGCGCCGGCAGATCGTTGTAGTTGATCGAGGCAATGCCGAAATACGAGCCGTAGTTCGGTGCGATGGGGCCGAACGTCGCGAAACGGTTCAGGCCCAGGTTGTCCTGCAGATAGCGCACGCCGGTGAGATGAACGGTCGAGTGGCGCGGGTGGCTGAGCGTGGGCACGAGGAAATTGACCACGCTTTCGACGATCAGCACGGTGGCGAGCGCCGTGGCGGGCGACCGGAGCACATCCATGCGCCACGCGACGACGGCGAGAGCCAGGAGGACCGCGAGGCCGAAAACGGCGCCGCCATGCGCGATCATGCCCGTGGGCACGATGTGATGCTGGATCATCGGGATGAGGCTGAGCAAACAGGCGAGCGCCGTGGCGGCGACCGCGAGCTTCAACCGCGCCGGGCGAGGCTGCGAGCCGATATCCGTCAACGCAAGCGCCGACAGAACGCACAGCGCGAGTTCCCACGACGGCGGGAAATAGCGGAAAAACGCGGCGTACTTGACGCCCGGGATGATGCGCGCGAGCGCATGAATGCCCGGTACGCCATACGTCATGCCGAGCGTCACGAGCACCCAGACGGCGAGCGCGATGCGCAGGCCGCGCAGCCGCTTGCCGCACATGCCGTACAGCGCCAGCACCGACAGGGCGATGCCGGCATAGCCCCCAATGGCGCCCCAGAAGCCCTCGATTCCCCGAAGCTGGAAGATGCCGCCGAACGCATAGGGCATCCAGGTGCCGAGCAGGGTCGAGCGTTGCATGACCACGCCCGCGAAGCCGTCCCCCGCGTGACCGCCCGTGTCCGAGAGCGGCAGGTAGTCGAAGAACGCGAGCACGATCGGAGCGGCAATCGCAAGCCCGACCAGCCCCCCCACCGCGACGTGCATGACGAAGCGCCCACGCGTCGCGCCCGGCACCGAGGCCGCGCGCACCAGCGTCCAGACGACGATCAGCAGGCCGTTCAGATACGCGACCTCGGGAAAGCCGGCATAGAGCGAACCAGCGATGCCGATGGCGATCCATGCCGCATTGCCACGTCGTCCTTCGGCGATATGCTCGCGGAGATTTTCGACGCCGAGCAGCACCATCGGCAGGAACGGCACCGGGTTGACGATCGCGTTGGCGAGCCAGGCAAACGTGCCGTTGAATTCGAAGGCTAGCGCACCCGCCAGAGCCGCGAGCGGGACACAGCCGAGTTTGCGCAGCAACGCCCATGTCGACAGCCCGGCGATGATCTGCAAGGACAGATGCATGTACAGCTGGCCGTTCGGCAGCGCGAGCAGAACGTTGAGCGGCGACAGCGCCGCCGCCTGCATTTCGCCGGCCAGCGGCACGCCCACGCCTTCGTAGTGATTCCACCATGGCAGATGGCCCGACAGAATGTCGAGCGCCGCGCGATGGCCGAGCGTATGGCTCGTAAACGCGATATTCGGATCGATGGTCGGCATCGGCGGGAAGCCGCCGAACGGACCCGGCAACACGTTGGTGGCGATGCCGCTATAAAGCGCGAGCGGGTCGGAAATCAGAATGCCGAGCAATAGTGGCGCCTTGACCAGCAGGGGGGCGAGTATGACGATCGCGACGCAGATCGCGAGCTGCCGGCGTTGCGATGGTTGCTCGGCAGGTTCAATAGGGGGCATGTGCTGCGCTCGAATGGGTGGTAATAGCGCGCCATCCTAGCATTTCAAAGTCTTGACGGCAGCATCGGCCCCACCTTCCTTCCCTTTCCGGCGGCCTTCCTCGCGTGTTGCCGATATGCCGTAAAACGCGGTCCGATGCGGGCTTAACGCGCCTTCCTGATCCGGAAACTCGCGCCGGGGTTGCGCATGAAAAGCGGTATGCGCGCGTTCATCAGGTCGGTGTGGAAGTGGCCCATGAACGTATGCGTGCGTGCGACGTTGCCGAAGAGACGTGCTTCGTTCTGCTGGATATCCGGAATCGACGGAATTGGCGAATAGTCGTGGCCGGGCGGCACGTCGCCGAGATTCGAAAAATGCGGCATGCCGGTTGGCAGCGAGTTGCGATATCCGTCACGTTCGGCAATGAGTGCTGCGACTTCGGGATGTTGCGCCGCCATTTACGGTTGCTTACAAAATATTCGTCGTCGCCAAGGGCAGCGCGCGAAGCCGGTGCGGCCACTGCGGCAAGGTGCGGCGCCCGCTATCGCGAGGCGCTTCGATAAACGTGACGGACGGCCTCGCGGCGAGAGCGCTGGCGCGCCGCGACAGCGGCCGTTTGCACGATGTTTTGGCGTAAAATCGAGCCCCTGCCGACAACGGTCCGAGCCTCTCCCGCTGACGACCGGCGCCGGGACTGCGCAGCGTCCCGCGGAAGGCCAAAGCCCACGATTCGGGACGGAGCCCGCAATATGCATTTCAAGATTCTCCTGACCACTCACAGTACCGCGTTCATGACGAGCGGTGGTGGTGAGTCGGAGCTCGTGCAGGTCGCCGAACTCCTCAACGATTCGGATGTACAGGCCGACATTTACGGCATCCGCAGCCGCCCGCTGCGCTTTTACGACGCGGTCATGCACTTCTCCGTTCATGCGGACGGCGAGGCGATCGTTCGCGAGACGGTCAATCACGGCAAGAAGCTCTTTCTCTGGCCCAACGTCTGGTGGCTGAGCCCGCCCGACGCCGCCGAAATCAGCCGGATCGGGGCGTTCGTGCGGCGTGCCGACCGGCTGCTCTTCAAGTCCGCGACCGAACTCGCTCATTTCAACGCGCATATCGCCGTCGATGCCGACAAATGCGTGGTGGTCGGCTCCGGTATCTCCGACCGGTTCCTTGCGCCAGCCGACAAGGATTTGTTGCCCACGGTCTGCGATGTCTCGGACTACGTGCTGTGTCTCGGCCTGATCGAGCCGGTCAAGAACCAGCTCGAACTGATTCGCGCGCTGAACCGCCTCGAACTGAACGGGCTCATGGTCGGCGGCTTCCGCGACGAGGAATACAACCGGCAATGCATGAGCGAGGCGCATCGCGGCATCCACTTTCTGCCGTTCATCCAGCCATGCAGCGCGTTGCTGCGCTCCGCGCTCGCCAACGCGCTCGTGGTCGCGGAGCCGAGCTTCGATCCGCCGGGCCGCTCGTGTCTCGAGGGCGCATTCGTGAAGAAGCCGCTCGTCATGGTCGATGGGGAGTGGCAGCGCGAGCACTTCGGCGGCAATGTCTGGTACGCGGCTTCCACCCGCGCGACGGACATCGTTCCCGCGCTTCAGGCAGCCCTTTCCGACACGGAGCGGGATGCGAAGATTGAAAGCAATTACGAACGGGTCTATGCACGGCATTCGTCGAGCACGGTAGCCGCAGACCTCATCAGACACCTGATCGATGCCGGCCTCACACACTCCTAAGATTCCTCGCCTGCTGGTGGTCCAGCGGCGCTCCATGACCGATGGGCGGATGAGTTCGCGCACGATCGGCGCGCGGTTCGCGCCTTTGCTGTCGTATATGCAGCGGCATCAGATGATCGAGTGGGAGCAGATTTCGGAAGCGGACGTCGGCGTGAGCCATCTGCATCGCTTCGACGTCGTGCTGTTCAACAAGCACGTCTCGAACCTGTCGCTGCAGATCATGCGGATGGCGAACGAACTCGGTCTTCATACGATCTACGATCTCGACGACTGGCTGCTCGATCTGCCGTCGTGGAGCGTCCTCGAAATGAACGAGGACGTGCTCTACAACGTGCTCGCGATGATTCGCGAGGCGAGCGCGGCGACCGCGTCGAACCCGCTGCTGCAGGAGCGCATGCGCAAGGTGCGGCGTTCCGACGACGTGCTCATTATCCCCAACGGTTTCGATCATCAGGCTTTCGATCTTTCGCCCGAATTGTGGACGGAAGCGCAGCCGCCGAAGATCATCTTCTCGAACCTCGACGGCATCAAGCTCGTTCATTTCCGCAAGGATTTCTTCGCGACGCTGAGAAGCTTTCTCACGCGCAACGAACACGTCCTGATCGATTTCTGGGGCGATCCGTTTCCCGAGCTTCATTCGATTCCGCGGGTGACGCATCGCGGCAGCCGCAGCAATATCGAGTACAAGAAGGCGATTCGCGACGAAGGCTATACGTTCGCGATCGTTCCGCTCGGCGCGGAAGAAGACCCCGAGACGCTGTTCTTCAACTCGTGCAAGTCGCCGATCAAATACGCGGATTACGGCAGCCTCGGCATTCCGAGCATCTATTCCGATTGCCCGACCTATCGCGAGAACGTCAGGCATCGCGTGACCGGCTATATCGCGCCGAATACGGCAGAGGGCTGGGCCCAGGCGCTCGAAGACATGCTGCGCGACGCGCCGCTGCGCCAGGCGATCCGCGAGCATGCCTATGCCGACGTGTTCGACCGCTTCAGCGTGCGGCGCATTTCGGCGATGTTCCTGAAGGCATTGCCCGACCCCGCCTCCAACCCGTCTTCCAGGTCTTTGCGTAACTAACTTTTATGGATCTTCTTCTGATTCGCCACGGCCAGTCGTTCGCCAACGTGGCCGGGCTGCTGAACTCGACCGAGCAGGACGAGTTGACCGAACACGGCCTCGACCAGGCCGCGAAGCTGCGCGCGCTGATGGAAGGCCGCGGCCTCGTGCCCGATCGCGTGTTTTCGAGCCCGTGGCGCCGCGCGCTGCAAACCACCGAAGTGCTGTTCAAGGACCGGAGCGACTGGACCGTCGACGCGCGTCTCGGCGAAACCAATGCGGGTCGCTTCGCGACCTGGAAGGCCGAGGATTTTCGCGTGGCGTTTCCCGACTGGGGCAAGCATCTGTCGGACCGTTACGAAGGCGGCGAGTCGCATCTCGAACTGGCCGCGCGCTCGGTGAACTGGGTCGAGGAAGAAGTGCTGCGCCATGCGGACAAGCCCGGCCTGATTGCCGCCGTCTGCCATGCCGGACCGATCTCGGTGATCTCGCAGTACCTGCTGAACGTTCCGCTGTCCCGATTCCCCAACGTGCTGGTGCCGAACGCTTCGATCACGCTGTTCCGGCAGAACCCGCATAACGGAAACTTCTATCTGCAGATCGCGGGGTTGTCATGAGTGCATCGATCCGGATTTTCGAGCCGCTATACGCGCCGGGGCAGGTGCTGTCCGAACCGGCTTTTCATCCGCTCGTGCTGCGCAACAACGAGCACGCGGCCTGGCGCGAGTTCTACATTCTCGTCGACATGTACCGCAAGGGCGTGCATTTGCAGCAGGACTTCACGGCGCTCTTTTCGCCGAAGTTCGCGTTGAAGGCGCGCATCGACGGCAGCCGTTTTCTCGAGTTCGTGCAGGCCAATCTCGATGCCGACGTCTGCATGCTTAACCCGTTTCCGCAGCTCGCCTATTTCTCGTACACCGCGTGGATGCAGGGCGAGCATGCGCACCCGGGGCTCGTCGAGCGCAGCCAGGCGTTGCTCGACGCATGCGGGATCGGCTGGAATCTGCGCGAGGCGCCGCGGCAGTCGGCGGATACGCTGTGCTATTGCAATTTCTGGGTCGGCTCGCAGTCGTTCTGGGAGAACTATGTCGGCAAGGTGCTCGAACCGATTGCGACCTTCCTCGAAACGCAAAGCGACACGGAAGCTGCGCGCGGCGTGCTCGAACCCACGATTCATTCGGATGACGCACCATTCCTGCCGTTCGTGGCCGAGCGGCTTTTCAGCACGTATCTGTCGCTGCATCGCGACGTGAAGGTCGCCGCGTATCCGATCGAGGGCGATGCGGTGCTCGACTATTGCGTCAGCGATTTCGAAAAGGACATCGTGCGCTATATGCAAAAGCCGATCGAGGCCGCCGACCGGGAGGCCGTTTTTCCGGCCGGGCAGATCGAGTTGATGAACCTGCTGTGCACGCTGTCGCAGAAGTACGTGCGCGCGCACTTTTCGTTCACGCCGCATCCGCATACGGGGCAGCCGATCGACTTCGAGCGGCGCGGCAAGTAACGCCGCGCGGGAGCGGGGCGGGGTGCCTGGGTTTGCCTCGACTCGGCCTCGGCTCCGCCTCGATCGATAACGCGCCGTTGCCGCTTATTTCTTCGCGACGTGCAGCGCGGCCGCAACCGCCGCGTGCGGCCGCGCCGGCGAACGCGCAGCCGCGCTCGCCACACCGATAGCAGCGAAAATCGTGCTCCAGACCTCGTCGCTGGCACGTTGCAGCACGCCGTCGGCGTGCTTCACATAGTCCATGTCGACGGAACAGCGCCCGCCCGCCTGGCCGAGGCGCTGCATCAGCGGCGCGACCCACGTTGCGAGTTCGGCCTCGGCGTCGAACACGCAGTCGGGCGGACAGATCTCGTGGGCGGCCGTGCCGCCGCGTACGAACACGGGCTTGCCGTAGTGCATCGCTTCGAGCACCGGTACGCAGAAGCCCTCATGGCGGCTCATCGCGAGCAGGCCGTTGGTGCTTTCGTAGCATTCGAACAGATCGGCGTCGTCGAGCATGCCCTTGAAGTCGACCTGTTCGAGCACGCCGAGGCTGCGCGCGTGATTGATCAGGAACTTCAGATAATCGTAGTTCGGCGTGCTGCCGACGATACTGAGCGTCGCGTTGAACTCGCACTGCTTGAGCAGCGCGAGAATGCCGATGCCGTCCTCGATGCGCTTGTGCGGCACCACCCGGCCGACCATCAGCAGATTCGGCGCGGGCCTTTTGCGGCTCTTGTGCGGCGGCTCGCGCCGGAACACGTACATGTCGGGAAAGACCGGCGGCACGATCCTGATTGCGCTCGCCGCGACGTTGCCGGCGAGGCTTTGCGCGGTGTTGAGCGAATTCGCGACCACCATGTCGAAGCGCGCGAGCAGTGGCAGCTGCGCGAGCGCCTGCTCGCACAGCTGCGCGGTGCGCGGTTCGAGCGCGCGCAGCAGTTGCGGATCGGTCACGCCGTGGAAGTAGCAGATTTTCCGGCAGTCGAGCGCGAGAATCCGTTCGAGATACGGATCGAAGATCGAGTAGCTGAGCAGGACCACGTCGTCCCGGGCGACTTCGTCGAATAACGCGTCGAGCGGGCGTACTCCGTGGGTTCCCTCGTCGAACCCGCTGGCATACATCTCGGCCGGCATGCCGAGACGTTCAGCCATTCGAACGAATCCGATGCAGTGGTTGCCCACCGCATCGCCCGAGAAAATGTCCGGAGCACACACTCGTAGCGTCATTTCGCTGTTACCTCGACAATGTCGGCCAATCGTCGGGCATAGGCGCGCGCAACTGCTTCGACCGAGTAATCGCGCTCGATCCGCGCCTTGCCCGCCTGTGCGATGCGCTCGCGGAGCGGCGCATCGTCGATCATACGTTTGAGCTGTTCGGCCGCGATCGATACATCCGGATCGCACCAGTACTGGCCTTCGGCGAACAGATAGTCGCCCGGGCGCAGCGGAACGAGTTCGCCGTCCACGAGAAAAGCGGTGTCGGGCTCGCAGAAGTCGACGTTGCCCGAGAAGTTCGTGACCACGACCGGCTGGCCGAGCACCATTGCTTCGGCGATCACGCGGCCGAAGCCCTCGCTGCGATGCAGGGAAATATAGGCGTCGCAGCAGGCCATGAAGTCGGTCGAATCCTGCCGGCTCAGACGCTCCGAGACGATGTGGATGCGGCTGTCGCCCGCGGCCAGATCGAGCACCGCGCGCCACACGGGATCGTCGTCGCGCACGTTCATCGCCTTGACCACGAGCCCGACGCCCGGCGAGCGCTCGCCGAAGGCCTGCTTGAACGCCTGCACGCCCGCGAGCGGGTTCTTGCGGCTCAACCAAGAGTTGCCGTCGAACATCAGGTAGAACAGGAACTCGTCGCCCGGCAGGCCGAAGCGTTCGCGTTGCGCGGCCAGCGGCGCGGGCACCTCGACCGCCATCGGCATGTGATAGACCGGCGTGTTGCCGAGCCGGCTGTACACGCTCTGCACGAAGCGGCTCTGCGCCCAGATTTCGTCGACCATGTGATGCACGTTGCCGAACGCGTCCGGCCAGTGGGGCAGTTCCCACGGCCACGCGCCGATCTTGTGGGTCGGCGCGTCGATCAGCTTGCGGCCGCCTTCCAGCGCGAGACGCACCATCTCCGGCGCGGGCAGGCAGATCAGGCTCACGTTGTACTTCAGTTCCTCGCTGATCAGATGATCGACCGAGTTGTCGAGCCGTGCCGGTCCCGCCATCGGCGCATTGACCAGCGTAACCGGCGTGGACGAGAGCTGCAGCACGCGCGCGGCCATGCGCGCGTCTTCGCCGAGGCCGAGCACGCCTTGCGGAAAGCCGATCACGTTGACGCCGAACTCGTAGGCCCCGGCGACGCGCGCGTGATAGCGGGCCGGTTCGGGCCTGCCGTCAGCGCTGTCGTCGTCCTCGTCGGAACCGTCGGCGCTGTCGGCCCACTGCACCTTCAGCGAACCGACGAGCGGGTATTCGGCCGATCCGCACTTGTTCCACCAGTGCACGAGCTGATCGCGGCCCTGCGCGGTGTTCAGGTCGTACACCTCGCGCAGATCGGGGCGGTCGCTCGCGATCATCGTGAGGAAGCGCGGCAGCAGCGTATCGTCGGCCGGCTGCTCGTCGTCGATTCGCGCGAGTTCTTCGGCGAGATGGGTCGGCGACCATTGAAGCGCGTAATACTCGTCGTGGCCGTGCTTGTCCCACCACGTAATGAAGCCGAGCCTCGCGCTGAAGCTGTGCAGATCGAACGATCCCTGCAGGTCGGGACGCTCGTTCCAGATCAGCAGCAGGAAGCGCGGCAGCAGCGGCAACGCGCCCTGCGCGCCGGCTTCGAGGCTGAACAGGGCGTCCGGCAGCGGCGGGATGGTCCAGCGCAGCACCGGATATTGCTGCTGGCCGTGCTTGGCCCACCACGACAGGCACTTCAGGCGTCCGGTGAAGCTGTCGAGCGAGCAGAGCGCCTGCAGGTCCTCGCGCTCGCCTTGCAGAAGCCGCAGGAAGTGCGGCACCGGCAGCCAGTCGGGGTGCGCGCCCCATTCGGGATCGAACATCCGCGCGGGCGTCGTGGGCGGCACCCAGCGGGCCGCGCCGTACTGCCGCTGGCCATCTTCGATCCACCACGACAGGCAGTTGAGCCGCCCCTTGAGCGAATCCAGGTCGAAGGACGCCTGCAGGTCCGGCCGTTCCCGATAGATTTCGGCGAGGAAGTGCGGCACGTAGGGACCGCCGTCGGCGGGAATCCGCTCGGGCTCGAGCATCGCGCCGCCGATCGGCGGCAGCGACCACTTGATGCGCGGATATTCGCGCTGGCCGTGGTCTTCCCACCAGCTCAGGCACGCGAGCCGCGACGTGAAGCTGTTCAGGTCGAAGGCGGCGCGCAGATCGGGTCGCTCGGTCGTGACGAGCGCGAGAAAGCGGGGCAGCGGCATCGCGCCGGAACCGGGCGCGTCGATCGGCGCGAGCAGCGCGGGCCACTCGACCGGCGGGCGCCACGTGACGCGCGGACAGTCGCGCTGGCCGTACTCGTCCCACCAGTTGAGGGCGTTCAGATAGCCGGTCAGCGTATCGAGCCTGAACGCCTGCGAAAGATCGCCGCGATTGCGCACGATCATCGTCACGAGCTTCGGCAATTGCAGGCCGGCTTCCGCGAGCACGGTTTCCGGCTCGAGCAGCGTTTCGCTCAGGTGCTTGGTGTCGAGCACGCTCGGCCTCGTCGAGCCGAGCCAGTACGCGACGGCGCTCGGGTGACGCTCGATCAGCGTGTCGTTGTCAAGCTGACGCAGATATTCGAGGTCTTCGTGCCGCAGCACCCAGTTGAAGTCCGGATACGTTTCCCGTGCCGACATTTCCCACCAGAAGTACAGCGTGATCCGGTCGTCGAGCGCTTTGGAATTGAAGCGCGCGAGATCGCCTCTGAATTTCATCAGAAAGTAGATCGCGCTCGGCAGGCAGAAAAGTTCCCCCGGCGACGGGTGGCGATATTCCGCCAGCCATCCGGTCTTATTTTTTTTTGGTCCCAGATTAGTCAAAATTTGCAACCCTTGAAGGCCAGGCGAAGGAAAAGTCGTCGGCAGTCAGTGTCAGATTGGGCGAGTAGCACGGATCGTTCATCAGCAGATGCCCCCAGCGCTGTCTGACCAACTCGGATTCCTGGTTAAAGCGGCTGATTTTTTCGGGTGTGTCTTCGGCGCCGCGAGTTGCCGATTCGTGATGATAAAGCTCGGCGTAGGGCGTCCACACATTGCGGTAGCCCGCCTGCCTCACGCGTAGGCAAAAATCGATGTCGTTGTAGGCGACGTGTAATTGTTCGTCGAGGCCGCCGACCTCCTGGTAGATCGACTGGCGGATCAGCAGGCACGCGGCGGTCACGGCGCTCATCGTGTTGCGCAGGCGCGCGCGCGCGAAATAGCCCGGGTTCGAATTGGGGAAATGCTTGTGCGCGTGGCTCGCAATGCCGCCGACGCCGAGCACGACGCCGCCGTGCTGGATCGTGTCGTCCGGATACAGCAGCTTCGCGCCGACCGCGCCGACGTTCGGCTGCAGCGCGAGCGCCACCATTTCCTCCAGCCAGTCGCCGTTGATCACTTCGATGTCGTTGTTCATCAGGCAGACGAAGTCCGCCGTGCTCGCGAGCGCGACGCGATTGTTCAGCGCCGAGTAGTTGAACGGCGAATCGTCGCGCACGATGCCGATGCGCCCGTCTTCCCGCAGGCGCGCGAACAGGTCGTGCGTTTCCTGCTTGACCGAGCCGTTGTCGATGATCGTGATGCGGAAGTTCGGGTAGCTCGATTTGCGCCGCACCGATTCCACGCATTGCTCGACGAGCCCTGCGGAATCGCGCGTCGGAATGATGATCTCGACCGACGGCAGCGTGTCCGGCAGGTCGTAGGCGACCTTGTTGAACGCGTCGGTGCCCGGCGCGTGCTCGGTGTGCGCCTTGATGCCGTTGCGCGCGAGGTGTTCGTCGAGCGCGCGCATCGCCGCGATGTGCGCATACGGCTTGGCTTCGTGGCCGGCCGCCGTGCTTTCGGGAATCATGCGCCAGTGATAGAGCGCGCGCGGCACGTGGTGCACGCTGTGATGACCGGCGCGGTCGATCACGCGCAACGCGAGGTCGTAGTCCTGCGAGCCCTCGAAGCCGGTGCGAAAGCCGCCGACTTCCTTCATGACCGACGTGCGGTACACGCCGAAGTGCGAAATCATGTTCTGGCTCAGAAACAGATCGTAGTTGAAGTCGCACTTGAAGTACGGGTCCGAGCGCACGCCGTCGATCGAGATCTTGTCTTCGTCGCTATAGATCACCGCCGCGTCGGGATGCGCGTTGACGACCTCGGCGATGCAGTAGAGCGCGAGCGGATGCAGTTCGTCGTCGTGATCGAGCAGGCCGACGAATTCGCCTACCGCCAGTTCGAGCGCCGTATTGCTCGAGGTGCTGATATGGCCGTTCGTCGCGCGGTACGCGACCTTGATGCGCGGGTCTTGCGCGACGTAGCTGTCCAGCACCTGCTTCACTTCGGGGTTCGTCGAGCAGTCGTCCGCGATACAGAACTCCCAGTTCTCGTAGACCTGGTCGATGACCGAATCGATCGCCTTGCGCAGCCACTTCGCCGGCGTGTTGTAGGTCGGCATGACGATGCTGATGAGCGGTTGCCGCGCCCACGTTTTCGAGCGCGCGCGCAACTCCGGGTAGAGCGAGGCGGGCGGCTCGTGCCGCTCGATCCACTCCTGATACGTATGGCCGACGCTCGGCGGCGGCGCCGGCTGCGCGCCGCCGCCCCACGCGGCCATCCGGCGCGCGCGTTCGAGCAGTTCGGCCGGGCAGTCGCCGTCCGCCACGGGTTCGAGCCTGAAGTTTTTCAGCGAGAACAGTCCCGAGCGCGCGATCGGGTCGAGCCGCAGCGGGCCGGCGAGCGGCGGGAACGCCACGACCTGGTCGACCTTGCCGTCGGCGCCGACCGCGAGGCTGATCGTCGTATGTTCCGACATGCCCGCGCCCGCGTCGAAATAGATCAGGCACGGCGAGGCCGGCATGTCTTCTTTAACGAGTTCGAACGAGATGCGCGCGGCGCGCCCCGACAGTTCTTCCCAGCCCGTCAGTTCGAACTGCGGATCGCCATTGGTCGCCTTCCATGCGAACCCGGGATTCGGGGAGGTCTCGACGTTATTCAGAGGACGAAGTTCGAAATTATTCATTTTGTCAGCAGGGAATCATAGAGAGCTTTCAGGGGCGACAGCACGGCCTGCCAGGTCAGATCGCGCACCGTGCCGCCCGGGCGAGGCGCGCCGCCGCGCGGTTGCGCGAGCGCCGCGCGCAGCGCCGCCGCGATGCTGTCGACGTCGGACGGATCGAGATAGGCGACGTGCTGCGCGAAGTATTCCTCGGTCGAGCCGACTTTCGTCACAGCAATGCGCGCGCCCGCCGCATGCGCTTCGAGCGCGGCCAGCCCCGGCGTTTCGAGCGTGCTCGGCAGCACGAACGCTTCGCAGGCCGCGTAGGCCGAGCGCAGCACCGGCGAATCGTGCGCGAGCGTGCCCGCGTAGACGAGCTGGGCGCCGCCTTCGGCGAAGCACGCCCGCGCATATTCGGGGTCGCGCTGATGGCCGATCAGCACGAGCTTCAGTTCGGGGAACGATTTCATCGCGCGGATCAGCGCGAGCTGGTTCTTGCGCGGCTCGATGTTGCCGACGTTGAGAACGAAGCGGCCGTCGATGCCGGTTTCGCGGCGGAACAGTTCGGGCGCGACCGGCTCGTAAAAGCTCTGCTCGACGCCGTTGAGCACGCTGACGAATTTCTCGCGCGGCAGATCGAAGATGCGGGCGAGCGTGTCGCACTCGATTTCCGAGTTGGCGACCACGCGGTCCGCGAGAAGAAACTGCTGATGGATTTCGCCGATCGGATAGAGATGCTTCGTTTCTGCCGTCACCCAGAGGCTCGACGACACGACGAGCGGCAAGCCGATCTGTTTGACGAAGTTGCAGAAGTGCACCGAGCCGCCGACGCACGAGAAGAAATGCACGACGTCGTGCTCGAGAAAACGCGGATTCCACGGATCGAACAGCGTGACGTCCACGCCGTGCGCGGGCAGATGCTTGCGATACGCCAGCAACTGGATCTCTCCGCCGCCTGGGGTATGGAAAGCCATCGGGTAAGTGGCGAACAGCACTTTCATAGGTGGCGCTCTTTTGGCTCAAACAGGTTCTTGTCTTCAGACGCGCGCGTGGTGCCGCGCATGTCCTGGGTTGCGGCCGCCCCGCGCGGGTGGCCTCATGCCGGCGCTCGCTCCGGCGTGCGGGCGGTTGTCCGCTCACGCGGCCCGGCGGCGGGCCTGCTTGTGCTGTTGTCGAGCACGTTGGATCGATACCACGAATTCCACATGCGCGAATATGTTTGAGTTGTTACGAAGTGTACGAACGGGGCGCCAGCGGGTACACGTCCGTTTTATCATCACGGCCCGAAGCGTCGGCCTCGCGTCGGATGCTACCGGTAGCGCGGCCATTCTAGCGCCTCGTGCCCGCGCGCCGGAGCCGTGGCGGGCGTGGCCCGCATACCGCATACAATACGTTCCCAACCCGACTTCCGAGAAAGCCCCGTCGATGCCAGATTGTATCGTGTCTGATCCGCGTTTCCTGCCGCATGCGGCAGGGGCGAGCCTTGATGGCGCGCACTCGCGCGCGCGGTGCGGGCCGGATGCGAGCGGAGCTCGCCGATGAGCCTGCTCGTTCTCGTGACCGGTGCCAACGGCTTTGTCGGCAAGGCGGTGTCGCGCGCGCTGCTGCGGCGCGGCGACCGGGTCGTCGGCGCGGTGCGCCGCGCGCAGACGGCGGCCGTCGGTGTCGACGAATGGCTGCTCGATACGCACGACTTCGAGGGCATCGAGCAGCGCTGGCCGGTCGCTCTGCATTGCGATGCGGTGGTCCATCTCGCCGCGCGCGTGCATGTGATGAACGAGACCGTGGTCGATCCGCTCGCGGCCTATCGTGCGACCAACGTCGAAGGCTCGCTGCGCGTCGCGGCCGCGGCGCGGCGCGCGGGCGCGCGGCGCTTCGTGTTCGTGAGCAGCGTCAAGGCGATCGGGGAAGCCAGCCCGGGCCGGCCGCTTGGCGAAACGGACGAGGCCGCGCCATCCGACCCGTACGGCATCTCGAAACTGGAAGCCGAGCGCGCGCTCGTCGACTATGGCCGCGCCTCGGGTCTCGAGATCGTGATCGTGCGGCCGCCGCTCGTCTACGGACCGGGCGTGCGCGCGAACTTCCTGCAACTGATGAACGCGCTCGCCAAAGGCATTCCGCTGCCGCTCGGCGCGATCACCGCGCGCCGCAGCCTCGTGTTCGTCGACAACCTCGCGGACGCGCTCGTGCACTGCGTGACCGATCCGCGCGCGGCCGGCGAGACCTTCCACGTGACCGACGGGCGCGACCTCAGCGTGCCGGAACTCGCGCGCGCGCTCGCGACGCCGCTGCATGCGCCCGCGCGGCTCGTGCCGGTGCCGGCGGGCGTGCTGCGCCTCGCGGGCCGCATGACCGGACGCTCGGCGCAGATCGACCGGCTGATCGGCGAATTGCGCCTCGACAGCTCGCATATCCGCGAGCGTCTGAACTGGTATCCGCCGCATACGGTCGAGCATGGGCTGCTCGAGACCGCCGCGTGGTATCGCTCCACGCACTGAGCGCGCCTCGCATTCGCACCGAGCCCGCGCCGAACTCATTCACTATCGATGCCGACCGCTTCGCACTTCGTTTCTGCTCTCGTCCCGCTGCTGCCCTGGGGCCTCGCCGCGTTCGGCGCCTGCGCCGCGATCCTCTGGGCGCTGCTGCGCACCGGCTTCGCGTGGCGGCTTGCCACCGACATCCCCAACGACCGCTCGCTGCACACGCGGCCGACGCCGCGCGTCGGCGGCTGGGGCATCGTGCCGGTGGCGGTGTTGCTGATCGCCGTCGCGGCTCCGGCGCTATGGCTGCCCGCGCTGGTCGCCGCACTGCTCGCCGCGCTCTCGCAGATCGACGATCGCCGCGGCCTGCCCGCGCGCGTGCGTTTCGGCGGCCATGCGGCGGCGGTGGCGGTGCTGGTCGCGCTCTATCCGGCCGACGTGCCGTGGTGGGCGCTCGCGGGCATGGCGGTGCTGCTCGTGTGGCTCGTCAATCTGTACAACTTCATGGACGGCTCCGACGGCCTCGCGGGCGGCATGGCGCTGTTCGGCTTCGGCGGCTATGCGGTGGCGGCGTCGCTGGCGGCGCATCCGGACGCCGCGCTCGCGGCGGCGAGCGTGATCGTGGCGGGCGCGGCGCTGGGCTTTCTGCTGTTCAACTTCCACCCGGCGCGCATCTTTCTCGGCGATGCCGGTTCGATCCCGCTCGGCTTTCTGGCCGGCGCATTCGGCTACTGGGGCTGGCGCGAGGGCGCGTGGCCTGTGTGGTTTCCGGCGCTGTGCTTCGCGCCGTTTATCGGCGATGCCTCGGTCACGCTCCTTAAGCGTTTGCTGCGTGGCGAAAAATTTTGGCAGGCGCACCGCGAACACTACTATCAAAGACTGGTGCAGTCGGGTTTAGGCCACGCGTCGACCGCCTGGATTTGGTATTTGTTTATGGCGGCGGGCATAATGCTTGCTGTTTGGACGCTACAGTTCGATCTGCTGCATCAATGGCTGGTTGTCGTCGCATGGGCTGCCGTGCTCGTCGTCGCGGGGCTGTGGATTGATTGCCGCTGGCGGCGCCATGTGTCCGGTTCCGGGCAAATCTGAGGTTCTGCGCAATGAAAACATTCAAAGCCCGATGGCTTTCGTTCAGTGCGTTTGCGTTCGACCTGTGCGCGGTGGCCATGGCCTGGCTGCTCGCTTATGTGATCCGCTTCAACGGTCCGGTGCCCGCGCCGTTCTGGTCGAGCGGGCTGCATGCGCTCGTGTGGGTACTGCTGATCTACGCGGTGATGTTTCGCAGCTACGGGCTCTATCGCGGCATGTGGGTGTTCGCGAGCCTGCCCGATCTCGTGCGGATCGCCAAGGCGATCGGCGTCGGCGCGCTCGTCGTGATGATCGGCTCGGCGCTGCTGCAGCCGGTGCCGATCGTGCCGCGCTCGGTGCTGGTCGTCTCGCCGATGCTGCTGTTCCTGACGATGGGCGGCTCGCGCGCGCTCTATCGCGCGGCCAAGGAGTTCTACCGCTACGGCGGCCTCGTCGGCCAGGGCAAGCCGGTGCTCGTGCTCGGCGCCGGCAATGCCGGCGCGAACCTCGTGCGCGAGCTGAAGCGCTCGGGCGAATGGCGCCTCGTCGGCCTGCTCGACGACGATCCGGTCAAGCAGGGCCGTGAAATCTACGGCTACCGCGTGCTCGGCACGATGAGCGATCTGCAGAAAATCAGCGCCGACCTGAAGGTCGAGCACGTCATCATCGCGGTGCCGTCGGCCTCGGTGGAAGCGCACCGGCGCATCGCGACGCTGTGCGTGCGCGCCGGCGTGCGGGCCATGACGCTGCCCGCGCTGACCTCGCTCACGCAAGGCCAGGCCTTCCTCTCGCGGGTGCGCCAGATCGATCTCGAAGACCTGCTCGGCCGCGATCCGGTGATGATCGACACCGAGCACGTCGAAGCGCTGCTGAAGAACCGCGTCGTCATGGTGACGGGCGCGGGCGGCTCGATCGGCTCGGAACTGTGCCGGCAGATCCTGCGTTTCGGCCCGGTGCAGCTGGTCGCGTTCGACATCTCCGAGTTCTCGATCTATCGCCTGAACGAGGAGCTGCGCGACAAGTATCCGGAAGTCTCGGTGGTGCCGCTCATCGGCGACGTGAAGGACTCGCTGCTGCTCGACCAGGTGATGGGGCGCTACTGCCCGCACATCGTGTTCCATGCGGCCGCCTACAAACACGTGCCGCTGATGGAAGAGGTCAACACCTGGCAGGCCGTGCGCAACAACGTGCTCGGCACGTATCGCGTGGCGCGCGCGGCGATCCGCCACGACGTCGCGCATTTCGTGCTGATTTCGACCGACAAGGCCGTCAACCCGACCAATGTGATGGGCGCGAGCAAGCGGCTCGCCGAGATGGCGTGCTCGGCGCTGCAGCACCAGGGCGCGCGGCGCACGCAATTCGAAACCGTGCGCTTCGGCAACGTGCTCGGCAGCGCCGGCAGCGTGATTCCGAAGTTCCAGGAGCAGATCGCGCGCGGCGGGCCGGTCACGGTCACACATCCGGAGATCACGCGTTTCTTCATGACGATTCCCGAGGCGTCGCAACTCGTGCTGCAGGCATCGAGCATGGGGCGCGGCGGCGAAATCTTTATTCTCGACATGGGCAAGCCGGTGCGTATCGCCGATCTCGCGCACGATCTGATCCGCCTGTACGGCTTTACCGAGGAGCAGATTCGCGTCGTGTTCACGGGCCTGCGGCCCGGCGAAAAGCTCTACGAGGAACTGCTCGCGGACGACGAAACGACCACGCGCACGCCGCATCCGAAGCTGCGCATCGCGCAGGCGCGCGAGGTGCCGGACAGCCTGATCGACAATCTGCTGCCGTGGCTCATGCAGCACCGCGTGCCGTCCGACGACGAGGTGCGGCGCGATCTGCGCCGCTGGGTGCCCGAGTATCAGCCGGCGACGGCGGCGACGCTGCGCAGCGTGGCGCCGGCGACGCGGGTGTCGTAGCGCGGGCGCGGGCATCGGCATTTCGCCGGTGGTTTGTTTCGCGCCGGATAAAGCCGGTCGTTCGCGCCGAATCGGCGAAGCCGGAATCAGCGAAGCCCGCAGAATCGAAGCCAGAAGAAAAGGCGCCCTCGGGCGCCTTTGTCGTTTCCGCTTTCCGCTCAGTGCTTCGTCTTCCTCACCACCATCCACCTTGGCGACTTGAAACGCACGATGCTCACATAAAGCCACACATACGTCGCCGCGAACACCACGACGAAGCAGAACAGATGCAGCGTGTGCCGCCAGAACAGCGTCGCCGGCACGACCGCGATCAGGCACAGCAGCCACAGGTACGGCGAGGTCAGCGAGTTGCGCCGGGTCAGCTCGCGCGCGGTGCGCGCGCCGACGGCCCAGCGCATCAGGCGCTTGTAGACCAGCATGTGCAGATGCACGCCGTCGGGGATGCCCGGCGACATGCCGCGAATGAACTTCTTGCGGTAGATCGAGAAGCAGGTCTCGAAGATCGGGTACATGAAGAGCAGCACCGGATACCACGCGGACACGTCGCGATTGCGCATCACGAGCAGGATCGACAGTTCGGCGAGCATGAAGCCGATGAAGTAGGCGCCGCCGTCGCCGAGAAAGATCAGCCCCGCCGGGAAGTTCCAGATGAAGAAGCCGAGCACCGCGCCCATCATCATGAACGAGGCCGACAGCACGACCGGATCGGACACCTGGAACGCGACGTAGGCGAGCGAGGCGAACATCATGAACGCGACCATCGAGGCGAGGCCGTTGAAGCCGTCGATGATGTTGATCGCGTTGGCGAGCGCGGCGACCGCGAGTACCGTGACCGCGAACGAGATCGCCACGTACGAGAGCAGGAAGTCGAGTGGCGGCACGCTGATGCGCGTGACCGCGATGTCGAGCAGCAGGAACGCGAGCGCGGCGGCCGCCATCGTGCAGACGAGACGCGCGAGCGGCGAGACGCGCTTGGTCAGGTCCTCGACGAGGCCCGAGCCGAACGCGGGCATGCCGCAGGCGATCAGGCCGAGGATGCCGCCCGAGACGGCCGGATACGCGTGATGCAATTGCACGGCCGAGACGATCAGCCCGATCAGGATGCCGGTCCCGCCGATGCGCGGCACCGGGCGCGCATGGAATTTCTGCACGCCGGCGAGATCGCTATCGGTCGAGAATTTTTCATGCAGATGCGCATAGCGCACGATCAACAGCGTGATCAGCAGAGAAACGAGAAAGCCGAGCGCAAAACTGAGCATGAAAGTGGGCCTGAGCGAAGACGCGGAATTATACAAACGAAACCACGGCCGACCCGCGTGCGACGCGGCCGCGAAGCTTTCAGCGGTGGCGCGAAAAAATCCCGGATAGTGAGGGGAAAACGCCCGAAAACGGGCCGCTGAGCCTCGTCAGTGCTCGCTTCTCATGGATTCCCCTAATGCGCCGCACGCGCCGCGCGACCGTAAACCTTGGATGCGGCGAAGTGTAAGTCGCGCGCAACAACCGGTGGCCGGCTGGCGTTCGACGCTCCTCGACCGGTCGCGCGGCGGCGCGTGCGCTGGCCAACCTGGCTCGCCGCGATGAAGCAAGACGTTCCGGAGATTCCATGCTAAACAACATCACCATTCGTGGCGGCCTGACGCTCGTCATTAGCGTATTCGTCGCTTTTCTGCTGACGGTGATCGCCGTCGGCTACGGCGCGCTCAAGCTCGCCAACAACAGCCTCGACGACACCCAGCGCAGCGAGATCGCGCTCTCGCATCTGAAGGCGAGCTCGGAAAAGCTTCTGCAGGTGCAGCTCGCATTGGGCACCTATCAGACGCTCTTTAGCGTCGGCAAGCAGACCGACGATCTGCTGCCCGCCGCGCACACGCTGCTGGTCGAGTCGAACAACGACTTCCGCAACTACATGGCGGGACCGTTCGCGAGCGACGCCGAGCGCAAGCTCGCGCAAAGCGTCGGCGAGACGCGCGCCGCGCTCGTCGACAAGGCGATCGAACCCGAGTTCAAGGCGCTCACCGACTTCGACTTCAACACGTTCCGCAACATTCAGGGCGATACCGCGAACAGCTACTACACGACCTACTCGAAGGCGATCGACGCGCTCGAAAACGCGCAGGTCGGCAATCAGCATCGGCAGGCCGCGACCGGCACGCAGCGTTTCCGGCTGGCGACGGCGCTGTTCGTCGCGATCGGCGCGCTCGCGCTGGTGATCGCCGTGGGCGCGCGCATCGCGCTGTCGGCGGCGCTGATCAAGCCGGTCAACGTGACGGTCAAGCACTTCGAGCGTATCGCGGCCGGCGATCTGAGCAGCACGATCAAGGTGCGTTCGCGCAACGAGATGGGCCAGTTGCTCGGCGCGTTGACGCGGATGCGCGACGGCCTCGTCGACACCGTCGCGAAGGTGCGCGGCAGCACGAGCGCGATCACCCAGGGCGCGAACGAGATCGCCTCGGGCAACGCGGACCTGTCCGCGCGCACCGAGCAGCAGGCGGCTGCATTGCAGCAGACCGCGGCGAGCATGGAGCAGCTTTCTGCAACCGTGAAGCAGAACGCCGACAACGCGAGGCAGGCGAACCGTCTCGCGCACGGCGCGCTCGATACGGTGACGCGCGGCGGCAAGGTGGTGTCGCGCGTGACGGAGACGATGGACGGCATCAGCGCATCGTCGCGCAAGGTCACGGAGATCATCGGCATGATCGAGGGCATCGCGTTCCAGACCAATATCCTCGCGCTGAATGCGGCCGTGGAAGCCGCGCGCGCGGGCGAGCAGGGGCGCGGTTTCGCGGTGGTGGCCTCCGAGGTGCGCAGTCTCGCGCAGCGCTCGGGCGCTGCGGCCAAGGAGATCAAGGATCTGATCGGCGAATCGGCGGCCAAGGTCGGCGAGGGCGCGACGCTGGTATCGGATGCGCAGAAGACGATTCATGAGGCGATGAGCGCGGTCGAGCGCGTGACCGGCGTGATGAACGAGATCGAAGCGTCGGCGCTCGAACAGAGCGATGGCATCGAGCAGGTCAACAAGGCGGTCTCGCAGATCGACGAAGTCACGCAGCACAACGCGGCGCTCGTCGAGCAGGCGGCGGCCGCGGCGAAGTCGCTGGAAGAGCAGGCGATCATCCTGAAGGACGCGATCGCGGTGTTCCGCCTCGAGGCAGACGAAGCGACGAGCCATGACGCGATGGTCTAGCCGGCCCTGGCTCTGAGCGCGGGGCGGCAAAGCGGTCAAATATCCGACGATTCCACGGGACTGTTCTCGCCGGGTTCAGGCAGACCCGAGCGTGGGTTCAAGCGAGTTCAAGCGCGGGCTCCGCGAGACAGTCACTGCTTTGCCGCGCCATTTTTCTTTATTGCCGGGACTGGATGTTCGCAGTGTATAGCGCACCTATCGCGCACCTATAGCGCGGCCACGGTCCCGTTTGCATTAATTGCCTGAGCGGCATTAAGCCAATCGGCTTCCCGCCCGCCACTGTCGGCTTTTCCCGAATGCATGCCGATTATGTTCGGTAATGCCGCATCGATTTCTTCTCCATAGCCGCATCGAAATACATGCCGATTTAATTCGCGGCGGTAATTCATATTGTGTTGTACAGCGCACGGATCGCGCGGAGATCGAACCTTAATCTAGCTGCTAACGGAAGCGCGGGCGCGAGCGGTCGGGAGCGACCCGACGCATGCATCAGGCTTGTCGTCATTCGACCCGGATTTCGCGGGGACCGGGTGAAACGCAGAACCCATCTCTTCTGCCTGAGGCTGACCGATCGGTGCGGGCGCATGCCAGATTCGAGCATGCATTCGCGACCCATCTTCCAGCCGCCGCAGTGGAGATAACGACAATAACGTCAGTCCGTCAAGACGAACACGATGCTCGAAGTCCGGACAGACGGGGCGGCGGGCGTTGAGAGAGCGGTCATGATAGCGGGCTTCTGGCTGCTCGGGCATGTCTTCCTATCGTTGGTTTCAGCCGTTGATAATAGGAAACAACTATGAACATCCGATATCCCGTCTACGCTCCGTACCTCAATGGTCGGGAGAAGGCGCTGGTGATGGACTGTCTCGACTCGACGTGGATTTCGTCGAAGGGCAAATACGTCGGGCAGTTCGAGGAGACATTTGGCGCGTGGCTCGGTGCGCGGCACGCGATTACCGTCAGCAATGGCACCGTCGCGCTGCATGTTGCGCTGGCCGCCTTGGGTATCGGTCCGGGCGACGAGGTCCTGGTTCCGACCTTGACCTACATCGCGTCGGCGAATGCGGTGAAGTACACCGGTGCGGACGTGGTGTTCGTCGACAGCGAGCGCGCGTACTGGCAGATCGACATCGAAGATGCCGAGCGCAAGATCACCAGCCGCACCAGGGCGATCATGGTGGTGCATCTCTATGGCCAGACGACCGACATGGATGCGGTCATGGCGCTCGCGAAAAAGCACTCGCTGTATGTGATCGAAGATTGCGCCGAAGCCATCGGCACGCGGTTCGACGGCAGGCACGTGGGCACCATCGGCGACATCGGCAGCTTCAGCTTTTTCGGCAACAAGACGATTACGACCGGCGAAGGCGGCATGGTGGTGACCAATAACGCCGAACTCGACCGGAAGATCCGCCATCTGCGCGGCCAGGGCGTGAGCAGCGAGCGCGAGTACTGGCACGACGCGATCGGCTTCAACTATCGGATGACGAATCTGGCTGCGGCGATCGGCTGCGCACAGATGGAATCCATCGACGACCTGATCGCGAAGAAGCGGCAAATCGCCGAATGGTATCGGCAGGGCCTTGCCGGCTTGCCGTTGCAGGTGCATGGCGTCCATCCGCGTACGCTGCACAGCTACTGGATGGTCTCCATCCTCCTCGACGACGCCGGCGACCGCGACCCGTTGCGCGATGCGCTTCGGGCCGACGGTATCGAAACCCGGCCGGTCTTCTATCCGGTCCATCAAATGCCGATGTATGCGGCGCCGGGCCAGCATTTCCCGATTGCCGACGAGATCGGGAGCCGCGGCATCAACTTGCCGAGCTATCCGGCGCTGATGCGCGACGACATCACGTTCATCTGCGAGCGCGTGCGTGACTTCCTCGTCAGGCAGGACTCGAAATTGGAGATTTCGATGGAAACAAAAGTCTGAAAACCCGCTCGCGGGCGACGGTTCCGGTTGCGGCTCGGGTTATGACATTCACGTATCGAGGCAGCCAGGCCGCACGCCCGCGCGGATTCCGTATCGATCAGGCCATCGAAGTGGCGGTGCCACGAGTTCGATGTCATTCGTTTTACTAATGCATTTGATTGCGGTCTGGTTTCGAAGAAGTGGCTTCAAATCAGTATTGGACAGACAGATAAGCGGGTTGCGAGGCGGCGCATGCGAATCGATTGCCAAGCATTCCTTATCTATTGGCCGATTGCTGACTGAATGGCGCTGTCTTTTTGTAACTGGTTCACATGGCCGCTCTATTGCCGAGAAAGGACAAATCATGGCGCACTTTATCGCCCGCTCCCGTGCACCCCTGCGGCTTGGACTGGCGGGAGGCGGAACCGACGTCTCCCCTTACTCCGACCGGTTCGGCGGACTGACGCTCAACGTAACCATCGACCGGTTTGCCTACGCGTCGATCGTGCCGCGCGACGACGCGCGCATCGAGCTGACCGCCGCGGATACGCAGGTGCGCTGGATCGGAGAAATCTCTCCCGAACTGCCGCCCATCAAGGGCCTCGGTTTGCATGTCGGCGTGTACAACCGGATCGTCAAGCAATTCAATGGCGGGCATCCGCTGGCCGTATCGATCACTACGCATTCCGAAGCGCCCCCGGGGTCCGGCTTGGGTTCGTCGTCGACCGTGGTGGTGGCGCTCGTGGAGGCGTTCTGCGAGCTGCTTTCGCTGCCGCTCGGCGAATACGACGTCGCGAAACTCGCTCACGACATCGAGCGGGTCGATCTGGCGCTCGCGGGCGGCAAGCAGGACCAGTATGCGGCGACCTTCGGCGGCCTGAACTTCATGGAGTTTTACGGCGACAAGGTCATCGTGAATCCGCTGCGCATCAAGCAGGATACGAAGGCCGAACTGGAAGCGTCGCTCGTGCTGTTTTACACCGGCGTATCGCGCGAATCGGCCAATATCATCAAGGAGCAGAGCAACAACGTCACCGAAAATCTGACCGATCCGCTGGCCGCGCTTCACGAAGTCAAGGCGGAAGCGACACGGATGAAGGAGGCGGTGTTGCGCGCCGACTTCGCCGGCATCGCCGCCTCGATGAGCGACTCGTGGGAGGCGAAAAAGCGCATGGCCAAAGGCATTTCCAATCCGTCGATCGACGAGTTGTGGCGCGTCGCCACCAATGCGGGCGCCAAAGCCGGCAAGGTTTCGGGCGCGGGCGGCGGCGGCTTCATGATGTTCATCGTCGACCCGATCGATCGTCCGGCCGTGACGCGTGCGCTGGCCAGCCGCGAGGGTCAGGTCATGTCCTGCACGTTCACCGAAAGCGGTGCCCAATCCTGGAGAGTATCGTGAGCATTTCCGTCACCAACGAGATCGAAAAGACCGTCGCGGTTCTGAGCGCGCTTGCCAACAGTCCGCAGGTGATCGGGAACGTCGAAGCGCTCGCGCAGCAGGTCACGAAAGCGCTGCGCGCCGGCAACAAGGTCTTGCTCGCCGGCAACGGCGGCAGCGCGGCCGACGCGCAGCATATTGCCGGCGAATTCGTCAGCCGATTCAATTTCGACCGGCCGGGATTGGCGGCGTTCGCGCTGACCGTCGATACTTCCGTGATGACGGCGATCGGCAACGACTACGGCTACGAGAAGCTGTTTGCGCGGCAGATCGAAGCGGTGGCCCGCCCCGGCGACATCTTCTGGGCGTACTCGACCTCCGGCCGCTCGCCGAACATTCTGCATGCGCTCGATGTCGCGAAGGAGCGCGGCATGTTCCGCGTCGGCTTCACGGGCAGCCATCCCGAGGGCGTGGCCATGATGCGCGCCCGCACCGAGCTGTGCATCGAGATTCCGTCGACGTCCACGCCGAAGATCCAGGAAGGCCATCTGGTGTGCGGCCATATCGTGTGCGGCATCGTCGAAGAGAATATCTTCGCGTCATGAGCACGATGCTGCCGTGCATGATTCTGGCGGGCGGCTTGGGTACGCGATTGCGGCCGGTGCTCGGCGAAGGCCTGCCTAAAGCGATGGCCAGCGTGGACGGCCAGCCGTTTCTCGCGTGGCTGCTGCGCTGGCTCGAGCAGCAGCGGGTGACCGACGTCGTGCTGTCGCTCGGTTATGGGTGCGGCGAGATCACCGGCTGGCTCGCGCGGCAGTCGCTGGGATTGTCCGTGACGGTCATCGAAGAGGACAAGCCGCTCGGCACGGGCGGCGCGATCATGCATGCGCTGCGCCGCTGCGGCGCACCCCGGATGATCGTGCTGAACGGCGACACGATCACGGACCTGGACCTGTCCGGCTTCGCGGAATTTTTCAACGCGGCGGGTGCCGATCTCGCCATTGCCGCGACCCGCGTGTCCGATGCGTCGCGATATGGCGCGCTCGAATTCGACGCCGGCTCGAAGCGCCTGATCGCATTCGAAGAAAAGCGGCCCGTGCAGGCGCCGGGGTTCATCAATGCCGGCGTGTACGCGGTCGATGCCGCGCGCCTGCTCGGTTTCGAGCTGCCCGAACGGTTTTCATTCGAAGACGATTTCCTGCGCCGCCAGATCGACGCGCTCGACATCCGGGTCTTTCCCGAGATCACCGAGTTCATCGATATCGGCATTCCGTCGGACTATGCGCGAGCCCAGCGCGTGGTGCCGCTGATGTGCGAACAATCCGCCCATGACTCGTAAAGCGCTGTTTCTCGATCGGGACGGCGTCGTCAATATCGACGTCGGCTATCTGCACAAGCCGGACGAATGCGTGTTCCTCGCAGACATCTTCGAACTCGTGAGGATGGCGAATCACGCGGGCTATGTCGTGGTGCTCGTGACGAATCAGGCGGGCATCGGGCGCGGCTATTACTCAGTCGATCAGTTTCAGGCGTTCACCGACTGGATGCTCGGCGAATTCCAGAGCAGAGGAGCGCGCATCGACCGGGTCTATTACTGCCCGCACCATCCGGAGTTCGGCATCGGCGAGTACCGGCAGGCCTGCGCGTGCCGCAAGCCGCAACCCGGCATGTTCGACCAGGCGCGCGCGGACTTCGATCTGGACATGGCCGGATCGCTGATGATCGGCGATAAACCGTCGGATTTGCAGGCCGCGTCGCGCGCCGGCGTCGCGCATCGTTTCCTGCTGGCGCCGGCGGGCGAGTACGAGCACGAACTGACCGCATCGCTTTGCTCGCGCATCGACAGCTTGTCCGAACTGTTCGACCGGTTCGGGCAGACGCGCTCAAGCGAGCCGCGGCGTCGGCCGGACGTCATTGCGGACGTTGTTGCGGACGTCACTCCGCCCGCCCGGGCGTGATCGGCGCGGAGACGACATTCTTGAAGAAAGGCTTGCCGACCGCTTTCAGATAGAGCGTGCCGGAAGTGCCCGCGGGCAGCGCGATCGTGGACGTTGCCGCTGCGTACCGGTTGATCAGACGAAAGCCGCCGTCCGCCAGCGCCTGATAAAGCTCGAGATGATCGACGGTCGCGGCATGGGTCAGTTCGACGGCGAGCGTAGTGCCGGAAAGATGTGTCTGCAGCGTGACGCAGTTGTCGATCCCGGGCTCCAGCGCCGTGCCTTCCTCGTAGTCGTTCCAGGTGATCAGCTGAAGAAACGGCAACTGGTTCGTCGCGCTGTACTCCTCGTTGACGAGAGCGAAGGTTTCGAGCCAGGTATCGCCACAGGCTTGCGGCATGTAATGCTTTTCGTTGGGCTTCGCCCATGCGGCCAGCAGATCGTCGAAGCCCTTGAAAACGCCGCCGGTTGCGATCTTCGCGGGCTCCGTGCGCGCATATCGATAGAACTCCTTCAGTTGCGATAGATCCGCGCTGCCGGTTTTCCGCGACGCGAGGCCAGGGGCGACCCACACGAAGGCGCCCGCGCTGTCGTCCCGGTCGAAACCCTGCTTGTGGATGTGAACCCAGGCTATCTCGGGATGCGCGGCGTGAATACGCGACCAGTCGACTTTGCCGGCCCAGTCGAGGCCGAATTCGTAGACCACCGGATGGCCGTCATACCTTAGATATTGTCGGGAGGAAAAGTAGGCGCGGGACAAATAATCAAGCTGGGAAAGGACGGTCTGAGTTACGTCGCAGCCCTTGCAATGATTGAAGTTGTAAGTCCCGGCGTCGACCATGATCGAGAACGACATGTCGGGGAATTTTTCCAGTTCCGGCATCGACTTGCGCCACGCGACGTCGATCGGTTCGGGTTGGCCGTTTGCATCGTGCTGACCGTACCAGTCGACGATCACGCCATCGACGCCGCGCGCGTGCATGTCCTTGAAGGTGCGCAACGCCTGCGCCGGATCGTCCGAGCGATAGCCGACCGCGACACCGCGCGATTCGGGGTTGAACCACCACGGCAAATAGTGCGCAAGCACCTTGGTCGTGTGCCCCGGATAAAGCAGCGTATGAATATTGACGTCGGAAACCGAGGTCGAGCCGCCGAGATTGCCGTTGCGCGTCGCCTCGAAAGTACGGCTCGCCGACGTATTAGGCGGGGCCAGATTCGGCGGCGGCTCTTCGCAATGTGCTGTGAGGGCTACCGCACTGAAACAGAGGGTTAACGCGGGCAGTATCCGTTTAACTGTTCTCATAACCGATCGCGTGGACACGAAGTCTGTATTGATGAGTTATCCGCTGACGTTGGCATTCTAGTCCAGTAGGACCTCTTACTGTCAGTTCTATCTTCCGGACGCATCGGCACGCAAGCCCTGGTGTCCCGGGCACCACCAGGCGCCAGAACAGCGTCTTCAATCTTTGGAGTTTGCATATGCGTAACGATGTCGGTCGCGAACAAAGCCCCGCTATTGTTCAGGATGTGTCGGCACTCCCGGTGTTCGATCTGCTCGAAAACGTCCTGAATTATCGCCGTCTATTTTTCAGCGTCCTGTTATCGGGTTTGCTGCTGGGATGCCTCTACGTGCTGATTGCCACGCCGATGTACTCGGCCAACGCATTTATCCAGATCGAAGACAAAAAGAGCAGTGCGCTCGGTTCGTTGTCCACGGTGACGCGCGCGCTCGATGTCAATGGCTCTCCGATTCTCGGCGAGATCGACGTCGCGCGTTCGCGCACGGTCGTCGCCGAGGCGGTCGATGCGGCGGCCGCGCAGACGAGCGTCACGGTCAAGAACACCTTCCCGGTATTGGGCCGCTGGCTTGCCACGGTTCTGCCGCGGAATCCGGATGGACTCGCCGGCGCGCCGCTCGGCCTCACGCACTGGGCATGGGGCGGCGAGAACCTGACGGTCGGCTCGTTCGATGTGCCCGCGGCCCAGATGGGCAAGCGGCACGTGCTGGTGTACGAGGCCGACGGCAAATGGACGCTGCAGGATCGTAACGGCAACGAAGTGCTGAGCGGGAAGGTTGGCGAACTCGCCGTCTCGGGCGACTACCGGCTGCTGCTGAAAGCCGTGGCGGCGCGCCCGGGCACCGAGTTTGTCCTCGTCAGGCACGCGACGCAGGCGACCGTCGACCAGATTATCAAGAAGCTCAACGTGGCCGAAACCAAGCGGGACTCGGGCGTCTTCGAACTGGAATACAACGAAAGCAATCCGTTCTATGCCGCACGCCTCGTCAATGCGATTGCCGACGCGTATCTGACGAACAACGTCACGCGCCGCGCGCAGGAGTCGGAACGCAGTCTCAGCTTCCTGAATTCGCAGATCCCGACTGTGCGCGCGCGGCTGCAAAAAGCGGAAGAAGCGCTCAACACGTTTCGTCTGCGTGAAGGCAGCATCGATGTGAACGGCGAAATCAAGGTCCTGCTCGACCAGTCCGCCGCGATCGAGAAAGCCCGGCTGGAAACCAACCTGACTTACCAGGACATGCGCTCCAAGTTTCAGCTCGGTCAGCCGCCGCTGGATGCCGTGCTGGGAAAACTCAAGCAGCTCGACGTCGCATCGCATCAGCTGTCTGAGCGCATCGCGCAACTGCCCGGCTTGCAGCAGGAATACCTGCGGCTCTCGCGCGATGTCGATGTCGAGAACCAGCTGTATGTGGGCCTGATGAACAACGCACAGCAGTTGCAGATCGCGACTGCGAGCAATGGCGGCAACGCGTCGATCGTGGATTACGCGGAAGTGGCGGAAAAGCCGAGCCGTCCGAATGCGATGCTCGCCATCGTGCTGGGTGGCGTGGCGGGTGCGCTGTTCGGCTTTATCGCCACGCAGCTCAAGGCACTCGGTGCGGGCCGGATTCGCGACCCGAAGCGGCTGGAGGCGGTCGTCGGCATCGATACGCTCGGCATCCTGCCGATCTCGCCGGCCCAGCAAATTGCGGCGGGCAAGCCGGAACATACCTTCCTGATCAGCGCGGAGGAAACGGAAACGCCGATCATCGAAGCGATGGAAAGCCTTGCGCTAGCCGTGCAATGCTCGCTGGCCGAGAAGGGCGACGGCAAGGTCGTGCTGATTACCTCGGCGGTGCCCAACCAGGGCAAGTCGTTGATCTCGGCCAACCTCGCGTATCTGCTGGCCGAAAAGGGACTCAAGACCCTGCTGCTGGATGCCGATATGCGCAAGTCCAAGGTTCATCGCTATCTTTCCGGCGATACCAGCGACGGCTTGTCCGGCGTTCTCGAGGGCGCGTTCGAGCCGGCCGATGTGATCTCTCGCCCGACCGACAATTTCCACGCGCTGCCGGCCGGCAAGAAAACGAGCAAGGCGGCCAAGCTGCTGAGCGCCGACAACTTCGGACCGGTGATCGCGTCGCTGCGGGAAGAATACGACGTCGTGATCGTCGATTCGCCGCCAGTGCTGCCGGTACTCGATGCGGCCGCGCTGTCGAGATTCGCGGACATGACGCTGTTCGTCGCGCGCCACGGAGAAGTGAGTTACGCCGAGGTCGCCGAATCGATGTCGCGGCTCGGGAAGGTCGGCACGACGGTCGATGGCCTCGTATTCAATGGCTTCGTCCCCTCGCCGCTGCGTTACGGGTATTACTCGAATGCTTACCGGTACATGTCTGAGCAGAGCTGAATAGTTTCCACTGGCCGTGCCTGATCGCGAGGACCGCGCGTTCAGGCTACGGACGGCCAGCACACATCTGCGGAATCAAACAACGGACAGGCCATGCAAATGCAACAGGCTAGCGAGCCGACCATTTCCCTGACCCACCTGATCGTTCCGGTCGTGGCCCTCGTCGCCTTGCTGTTCAATACGGCGCTGCCATCGCTCGGCTACGCACAGGCGAGCGCGACATGGACCTTCGTGCTGGCAGCGATCGCGGTTATTTATCTGGTGGCGACGCGACCGCTGTTTTCGGTGTCGATGCTCTATTTCATGATGATCGGCATGACCGCGTTCGTCGCCGGCATCGGCATCGAGGCGGGCGGTCTGATGATCGAAACGGCGGTCCGGGGCGAACCGAACGGCGCGTTTAGCCGGCTCCTGCTGTTCTATGTCGTATTCGTCAGCTGTGCGCTCTACGGCTTCGATCGTTTCCTGAACATTCGCGCGCCGAGCGTGCCGGTCGCACTGATTACCGCCGACTCGCGCAGCGTGATGCTCGGATTTTCATTGGCACTCGCGATCATCGGCGCCGGTGTGGCGGCGGGCCTGACGCAAGGTTTCGCGCTGATCAACGGCGTGAACCGGTACACGATCCGGAACGACAGTACCGGGACCGATAGCGTGCTGTTCAACACGTTCCTCAACAACCAGACCTTTCTCGCCCTGATTCTCGGCGCGCTTGCCACCAGCAGGAACCCGCTCGTCAGATGGTTTTCGGTCGCACTGATCGTCCTGACGACAGGTCTCTACATTCTTCACGGCGAGCAGTTCATGTCCGTGCTGCACTTCGGTCTCTCGGTGCTCGCTCCGGTGATCGCGGTGCTGCTGATGAGAGGCAAGCCGGTGCTGCGATATATGGCGATCGGGGGCGGCGTCGCGTTGATCATCGGAATTGCCTCGGTATTTTCCGCCTATCAGGGGCAGGGGCTCGACGTCAAAAACACGATAACGGACCGCTCGCTATTGCAAGGGCAGGTCTGGTACGTGGTCGACTACGACGCGCATCTGTTCAGCGCGCCCGCGTTGGGCGGCGCACCGGCTTTCCGGCGCTTCGCCGAATCGCTGCTGTCGCTGACCCAGCCGGGTTTCGACGACGCCATTGGCGTGAGCGGCCTGCGCGACGTCATGGTCGCCTACGGCGAGCCGCATCTGATTTCGACCTATATCAAAGACGACGTCACCTTCACGATGGGACAGATGGCGGTCCCCGTGTTCTGGTTCGGCCTCGTCGGCGGCGCGTTGTTCGTTGCCTTTACGGGCGTGATATACGGGGCGCTTTGCGCATTGCAGATCGTGTTCGCGCTGCGTGGCGGCGTCATCATGCTCTGGCTGATCGTCAAGCTGCTGAGCTATGCGAACTCCGGAATCCAGCAAGGCGACTATTGGTCTTTCTTCAGCGTCCGCACGTTGCTGTACGTGGCGATGACGTTCCTCTGGTGGAGGCTGGTTGATTCGCGGGCCGCGCCGATCAAACTGAAACGGCTGGTGGCACAGTGAAATCTTTTCGAACCCTGCTGTTTTCCTCGCTGTCCGGCGTCGTATGCGAAAAGGCGATCGGCGCGCTCGCGGCGGTCGCGAGCAACCACCTGTTCGCCACGCTGTACGGTGCGCGGTTTTTCGGCGAATTGCAGTTTGCCTTATCGCTCGCCTATGTCGTCAGTAGTGCTGCATTGATCTTCAGCGCCCAGGCCGTGTCGCCGATCTTCGGCCGACATCCGCGGCTGCGGCACCTCGTGTTCTATCGCGCGTTCCGTTTGCGTCTGGGCTCCACGCTCAGCGTGACGCTGCTGTTTCTGGTTGTTGTCGCCTTGCTGACGCAGTCCTCGAACAACGCGCTGATGCTGGTCGCCGGACTCGTGATGCTATGCGAGCCCATCGCGCTCGGCTCGCTGATGGCCTACGCGGAAACCAAGCCGTGGGTCATCACGCGGGCGAAAGCCTACGCGAGCGGCGTGCGGGTACTGTGGCTGCTGGGCGCCGCTCACGCGTCGGTCGGCGCGGTTATCGCCTCGTTCGCCTGGCCGCTCGAAGCCTACGTGGCGGCGGCCGCGCCGTTCACCCGTTACCGGACGCTCGCGTTCAACCGGCCGCCGTCCCTGCACGGCTCGGAAACGGTCAAGCGAACGCTGATCGTTCGCGGACTCCGGATGTGGCCCGCGATTGCCGCGAGCGTGCTGGTGCTGCGCATGGACCGGCTGTTGCTCGGCACGCTGATGTCGAAGACGGACCTCGGTATCTATGCGGCCGCGGCGTCGCTCGTCGAGCAGTGGAATTCCGTGGGCACGACGCTCGCGCTGGCGCTTGCCCCGGCCATGGTGTTCGTCGCGCGCGGCGAAGACCAGCTGCGCAGCAAGGCGATCAAGCTCAGCGCGTATCTGGCGGTAATCGCCGCGGTGGCGCTCGTCGGAAGCCTGTTCGTCGGGCGCGCGGTGTTCCTCGTGATCTATGGCCCCGCGTTCGAAGCCGGCATTCCCGTGATGATCTTCGGCACGGCCTGCTCGATCGCGACGTTCGTGGACGCGGGGCTGACGACCTGGCTTATCGCCGCGCGCCGTTACCGGCTGATGACGATCAAGCTGCTCGTGACCATCGCCGCGATCGGCGTGGCGCCATTCGTCATGCCGACGGCGCTCATGATGTATGCGCCGGCGGTAGGGACGGCCTTGTCGATCGTCCTGTTCTGGGCTGCCGTCTTCGGACAGGGGCAACGTTTAAAGGTGGCGCAATGAAACTCTGCCTCTGCAATAACCGCTTTCCGCCGCATGTCGTCGGCGGCACCGAAGTGGTCGTCTACGATCTCGCGGTTCAGCTTCGCGACCGCGGGCATGACGTGTCGATCTTTACCCTGTCGGATTCGCGCTCGGCAGAAACCGTGGTTGTCGATGGTCTGCACGTGCACAGCATGCCGAATACGAACATCTACAACCAGTTTTCGCACGCCGAGCGCAGCGGGCTGAAAAAGGCCTTGTTCGGCGCATTGGATACGTTCAACCCGCTCGTATTCTTCTACGCGCTGCGCCATTTGCGGCGCCTCGGTATCGACGTGCTGTGCACGAACAACCTCAAGGGCATGGGGCCGGCCATCTGGCTCGCTGCTTGGTGTTTGCGGATTCCCGTCGTGCATGTGCTGCATGACTATTGGCTGATCTGTCCGACCTCGACGATGTTCCGCAATGGCCGCGCATGCGAACAGGCCTGCAAGGGGTGCCGGAGCGTTTCGGCGCCCAAGGCGTGGTTCTCGCGGCTGGTCGGGCATGTGGTGGGCGTCAGCGAATTCGTGCTGAAACGCCATCGACAGCAAAACTTCTTCGGCGCCGCGCAGCCCTGCGTCATTCATAACGCGCGGCAGCCGTTCAGCGCTGTTCCTGCCATACCCGTCGAACCGCGCAAGCCTTTTCGAATTGGCTTCATTGGACGCACCGACGCGACGAAAGGTATTCGCGAGTTCTTTGCGGGCGCGGCTGCGGCGCGAACAGGCAACCTCGAGTTGCATATTGCCGGCCGGGACAACGAACGGATTCTGGATCAACTGATCGCGGAGTACCCCGATCTGCGGGTCGTGCGTTATGGCTTTATGCCAGCTAAAGATTTTTATCCGCTTGTCGATCTGGTGGTCGTGACGTCGATGTGGAACGAACCGTTCGGCATGGTCGCGTTCGAGCCGTGGGAATTCTTCAAGCCATCCATTGCGTTTACGTCCGGCGGATTGCCCGAAGTATTCAGTGCTTTTCCCGAATTGACGGTCCCGCGAGGCGACGTCGCGGCGCTCGGTGCGCTGATTCGCCGCTTTATCGACGATCCGGCTTTCTATCGCGACATGGCTCGCCGTTGCCACGAACGGCGCAGTCACTTCTTGCCGCCGCGACAACTGCAGCAATTCGAAGCGGTCCTGCGAGCTGCCGCGAGACGGGATCGGCGCGCAGCGAGTGTGAGCGTAATCGAAGCCGACCGGGACGCTCGCAGCTAATCCGGTGTGCGGACGGGATGGACGCGCCAGCCGCCCCGGACGCATACGTATTGCAAATTCGGCGACGCAGCGGATTTGCGAAGCATTGAGGTTGACGGAAGTTTAACGGTCAGCCTGGTGTTCTGATTAATTAGTATGGCGAATAGTATAAAGAGAAAGGTGGATTTCTGTGAATATCGGTAAAGAGATTCCATTGATATTGCGGCACTTCGGATCTGAACTTGCTTCCGTAGCCCAGCGGAACGATTCAGGAACTATTTCCGCTCGGGAGGCATCATGAGAAAACGCGTACTGATGGTAATGACCCGGGAGATTCCCCGGGCCGCGTCCAATGGACGCGAGCGCACGTTGTGTTTTATTCGCAAAGCGATCGGCATGGATGCTGATGTGCGCGAACTCAAGATTCACTCCGTATTCGAAACGGGTACGCTTGCCTCGAAGCTGCGCGCCGGACTCAGGGTCGCCGAAGGTCTGGTGACGGGCCGGCCTTGCGCACTGCAAGTCGCCATGTTCGCCAGTGCCGACGGAAAGAAGCGGCTGGTCGAGGCGATCGAAGACTATCAGCCCGACGTCATCTATTTCGACGGCATCCGGATGGTCGACTATGCTGCCTTCGTGCGCCGGCGCTATCCGTCGAGCCATATCATCAGCGACCTGGACGATCTGATGTCGCGGCGCGCCCATATCCTGAGAACCGGCAATTTCGCGTTGTCCGTCGGCTACCTTGCCAAGTCGATTCCCCCTGCCATCGTTTCGCTGATCAATTCGCGATTCGCCCGCAATCTGCTGCTCAGATACGAGGAGTCTGCACTGAAAGGCCATGAGCGGCGGGCGACGACGGTGTCGAATGCCATCACGCTGGTGTCGACGACGGATGCCGACGCGTTGACGCGCATCCTTCCCGGTGCGTTGAAAAGGCGGGTGTATGTGATCGCGCCGCCGGTCGACTCGGTCAAGCCGGCGGTGCGGCCCGCCGATCCGGTTCGGTTCGTATTCGTTGGTGCGGACAGCCAGTTGCAGAACCGGCTTGCAATCGAATATCTGGTGGCATCCTGGAAGAAGCTCGAATTGAGCTTGCCACTCGTTATATACGGGCGCATGTCCCGTCAATACGAAGCGGTGCCGAACGTCGTGTTCGCCGGCTTTGCCAGGACGCTCGACGAAGTCTATACGCCTAACTCGATTGCCCTATGTCCGACATTTTTGCGCGGCGGCATCAAGTCGAAGGTACTCGAGGCTGTCTCGTTCGGTTGCGTTCCGGTTGGCAACGACGCTGCTTACGAGGGGCTGAATTTCGAAGATGCCGCGCTGGCGATGGATGAGGCGCGACTGCATCGTTTCCTCGGCGATCCTTCTGGCGATCTGGATGAAGTCATGGAGGCCGCGACGCGGTTTGCGGCTTTCTGCGAGCGCAATTTCAGCATGCCGGTGTTTGCACGGCGTTGGGGCGATCTGCTGCGGCCGGTGTACGTTCCGGAGACCGAGACAAGTGGTGTTGTCGGCGAAGGGAAAATGTCCACCATCGCGCAGCGTAGTAGTCCGGCAAAGCTGCCGTGAGCGTGGCGCGGTGACTCACGCCTTGCCGTGAGTCACCGCGAGGCGTGTACGGCGCCAGATGGATTCGTTCCAGAAGGATTGCGTTGCCTGAGCAGGAGAGGGGCGCGCAATAGAAGTCCCTGGAAGTTCCGGCGCGCCCCGCTTGACGTGCTATATGCGCTTCCGCTTGTGCATCAACGTCCACCAGCGGCGTTTGAATCCATAATAAAGACGATACGGATCGATATTGTTCCGTCGCATCACGCGCCGATACAGAGCGGTAATTTTCCCCTTGCCCCGCAGCCAATTGACTTCGATCTCGTCTCGCGTCGTGGTCTGATTGAGCCAGTTGAACTCGCGGTATTCCGTCGAAACGGTAGCGGGAACATCGAAGACGACGACATAGGCAAAGCGCGCCGTTGCGGTGACATTCGGCCCGGCACCATGCAACGTGCGGCCCAGATGAACCGTACATCCGCCAACCGGCACAGGACAGAAGATTGCGTCGTCGGGATCGAATCCTTCATAGCATTCAATTCCGTGCGAACGTTCCTTGCCCGGGAGTTTTCTATGAGGCTGAACGCTCCACCGATGCGAACCCGGAATAAAACGAAGACAGCCGTTTTCGATAGTCGCCGGTTGCAGAGGTAGCCAGAAGCTCACTTCCTGGTAGTTGAACCGCGGGTCGTGAAATGCTTCGTCCTGATGCCAGGGGGTTTCAGGGCCGGCCACCGGCGGCTTGTAGAAGAGGTGATCTCCCGCGAAGCGCGCCTTGGGACCGAGAACCTGCCTCGCGAGGACTTCGAGCCGCTTGTGATAATTGGTTCGGCGCAGCCGCGGATTGAAGTTGCTCGGCATACTGAGCTGCGTCAATGCCGTCGAGGCGAGAGGATTGTCGCCAATGAAGTCGAACAAAGCCCCCTCCTGGGCACCCGCGCCGGCGAATATCAGTCGCTCACAGATGCCTTTCAGTTCGGCTATTTCTTCCAGCGAGGCAATGTTCTCAAACGAACCGAAGCCACGCTCTCGAAGCGTGGCAATCTGATCAGTGAGTAAACTGTTCTGCGTGAGACGATCGGGGAGCACAAAGTTTGTTTGCATGTCTTCTCCAATGCGTTCCGACCTTGATGGAATAATCTTAAAAGTTGTTAATTGTTAAATATGTTCGATACCGCCTATATCGGCACTTTCATGTTGTTGTCATATAGGGCTGTCATCGAATGTCTATTTCTCGATATAGGTACTCTTACTATTTCTCGGCAGGCTCTCTCGCATTTTGCGAGTTTTTCTATTGAGACCTATAGGTATTAGACGATTGAGCGATGAATGGATTGAATAGCACGGTGTCGTGTTGCGATCGACAAAGAGTTATCCGTGAATAATTTGTGACGACTCATGCAGTCATGCAAAGTGAGCGATAAGTCGATATGGAGTCGGCACGCGCGTGCCGACCGATCTCGACGGTTGCGCTGGTTACGCATTGCATCAATGCAATGGTGATGCAGGAGAGAGAAATAGCTGTGTCACGGCCCGATGCATGGCGAACACGAACAGGGCGGCCGCTACGAACGTGCTACGTGGTGTTGCATGGCAAGCGACCGCGCCGAGTGTCGTAACCATCGGAGGCGCTGCAAATGCAGGGCGCTTCAAGCGAGGGAGTATCGGCGTTAAAGGTCCGGCACCGTGATTTGGAAAAGCGCAACGACCTGCCGTACGCCTAGCCGCGAAACGCCCGAAGCAGAATGCGATGCAACCCGGCGCACACGACGTGTGTCGAGTATTGCTGTGCATTGGTTGTACCGCGCTCCCGCAGTTCGTCCATCCGGGAAGGGGAGTCGATCAGGCTGCCGATTGCCGCCGCCCATTCGTTCGGATGCGTCGGGTTTGCAACGGCAAGGAACGAGTCCTTCATGGAGCCGCGAAAGACCGGGATGTCCGACGCGATCACGGGCGTTCCCGCCATCTGTGCTTCGATCACGGTGCGGCCGAAGCCTTCGTGCAATGTCGCCGAAACATAGATGTCCGCGGCTTGATAAAAGTACCCGAGATCTTCCTCGCTGACGGAGTCGGCGAAGTGAGCATGGAGCCCGGACGTTTCGGCGAGCGTTTTGCATTCCATGCGATTAGCGGCATTGAACGCTTTGCCTGCCCGAACGATCATCAGGTCCTTGCGCGCCAGTTTGGCCAGCGCCTGGAACAGGGTGAGGTTGTTCTTACGCGTCTCATCGGAGCCGACATTGAGCAGCACCAGCGCGTCGCCCATGTCCAGACCAAGGCGTTGCTTCAGAATCGCCCGCGCCTGAGCGCGAGTCTCACTCCGTGTCGCCGCGGCGAGCGGCGAATATTTGTCTTCGAACGGGCAGGGCACGATCTGCACGAGCTCGGGCTTCACCGGGGCAGCGTGTATCAGATCCTTGGCCGCCGAGTCGGCTTCGACGAGCACGAGATCCGCTTTCGGCGCCAGCGGAAGAAGTGTCTTGACATAAAGTGACTTGAGCTTTTCCACGATGCCGCGAGCATGGCCTGGAATCTGGACGTGATGGAACATCAGACAGACCCGACCACCGGCGAGATGGATGATCGGGATCATGAAACTGAGGTCTTCCTGATAAAGGATGATCATGTCGCATGAACGTGCCACGCGAATTGCGTGCAGCGGGTACAGCACCAATTGCGTCCAGTAACGCTTGAGCGAGCGAGGCTGTGCATCGATATCGACTGTTTCGACGCGGAAGTTCGTGTACTTCCTCAAACCCGCAGCCAATGCAAGACTATGCTGACCTACTCCGGTCAGGCTGCTTGGCCGCGGCCCCATGAACCACACGATCCGTGCACCGTCGGCCGCATTCGGTACGGCGCTTTCTTGCGAGACCGGTTTATGCAGTTCTGCTGCATCGCGTCCGGACAGCATGGAAAATAATTTCATGGATAGTTCTGGCGAAAACAAGGTTGACGGGCCGCTGAGCGAATATCGGCGTATAGCTGCCTGAATCTTCGTTCGGCCGGCGTTTATCTGGAGGTGTTCGAGCGGCGTCCTGAATGGAGAAACGCGAGCCGGTCCGTTGAACGGGATGCTGTCGAACTTCTCGTATTTTCCTGAAACACGAGGCCGTCCGTTCGAGGCCATTCGGTCCGCTTGCGACGGCACTCGACGGATTCCTCGCATGCAGGCTTCGTGTTGCTCGATGGAGCCATCATGTGAACCCTCAGACATATACTGAGCGCCGTTGCCGTCATTCTCAGTGCGCTAGACCACAATGATTTGCGCGAAGCATGAATCCGGAACGTGTTGCTGGCGGGGGGGCTCGAGGCCGATTGAGGCCGAAACAGGGATACGCCGTCGGGTTCGTGGAGCCGTTGCGGTTTCAGATTTGCCGCAACGCGAGACGCGACCTGTTGGCGCGACGTCGGGCGAATTGAACAGGAATGTAATGACGCTGAGGAGGGCGGCGAGTCCGGTTCCCCGGTTAAACAATGCGTCGTCGAATGCGAATGTGCCACGGACCCTTGCCATCTGTTTGGCAACAAGGGCGGCGTGGCACATTCATCGATCAACAACAGAGGCAACTCCCCGCTTTACGACGAGATGACGGGGTCGGTCCCGTCACAGACTGCTGGCGGATGACGTATCCGGAATCACCTCGTTCTCGTCCAGCGCAATGTCCGTATCGCGTTCGAACGGCACGGTCGATAGCGCTTCGAGGACGCCATTCATGACCCGTCCGCCGAAGTCATGGTGAAACGCCCACACGCCGTAAATGCGTCCACGGAACGCGGCTTCGAATCCGGTCTCGCGGCGGATCTGTTCGTCGGGACGGAACCCCGAGCCGAGTCCGAACGAGAACAGCCCTTGCACCAGATTGCCGTTGACATCGAAGGGGCATCCATACCTGTCGGAGACCACTCCGCCCTGGCCGAGTTGCAGCGAAATCGGCAGGTCCCAACGATCGACGAGTATCGACATGTTGGGCCCGTATCCGGCGCCGTGAACGACCGCGATCGACTCTTCCAGACACTCGCGCGCGCGCGACCGGGCCGCGTCGCTCGAATCCGCCTCGATCAGCTCGATGCGTGGTTTTGCGCCGGGTATATAGCCGCTTGCCATGATCGAGCGCGCAATGTCGAAAGCCCGATAACGCAGACCGCCCGCCCGGTTGACCCGCTTGGTGACGGGGCAGACGTCATTCTCTTCGTCGACCTCGTAACTATTGGCGTGCGCTTCGTCGACCGTTTCGAAGAACAGGCGAACCTGGGAGCGGTGAATCACGGCAATTTCATCGAGGCCTTCGCTGCCCAGTTCCATGGCAAGTCGATCGACAACGGTGAATGCACTATGCGATCCGCCGATAACCGTAATCCGTTTCGGGTGGCGCGTTTCTCGTTGCGAGAGGTCGCGCGCGAACTCGTCGATCAATTGCGGAGTCGTCAGGCTGAGCAGATCATCGGACACATAGCTGCGCAGATTCTCGTCCGGCGGCGGCAACCGCAACCCGCGACACAGCTCGTCGATTTCGCTCACGTGCTGCTGTCCGCCGAGATTCATCACAACGGTGTCGCTCGATACCGTGCAGACCTCGGTCGGATCGCTGACATCGTGATAATCGATTTCGAAACCACCGCTGTCGAGGTATCGGATCTTGTCGATCTCGCGGCCACGCAATACCGTCACGTCGTAGCGCGCGGTCAGGTAAGCGAGCAGCTGCTCGGTTGCCAGCGCGAGCAACGCGCCTGCGTCGGTGAGGCTCGGCGGCCCATCGGCCACCTCGACCATCCGTTTGTGCAGCGGCGAGTTTTCCCTAAGGTCGGCAAACACCTCTTCGAAGTTGGCGTGTTCGAGGCAGGCGAGAAACGTGTTTCCCACGGTATTCCCGGTGACATTCACGTACTCGCCCAGCCTGCCAGCACCGAGTTCGGTGCGTTTGTCGATAATCAACAGACCATTTCTCGCGATCTCCGGCAGATTGCCCGTTTTGAAAGCATGGAACAAAAATCCCATCCCCGACGGACCAGCTCCGCAAATGGCGCAAGAGAATTTTGTCCGTGCAATCCGCCCGACGGATGGCACGTGTAATGTGTGATTCACGTTTGTTTTCTCCTTAGCGCGGGCATTACGACGCTAATGTCGTATGAAAGGAGATTTCCGCTCTGTTCGCTGCCGCACCGAACTGCGATGTAGGCGACCGAGATGTATTCAACGAGCTAGATCACCTCGGCTGGTTTGACAATCTCGCCCGGTGGATCGGGTGCTGCGGAGGGGATGCGGCCGAATCGGACAAAGAAGAGCGGATTTGGCGATTTTTTTCTGTGAGTACTGACTGAGGCAATTGCCTGCAGCGCGCGTGATCGGGTTCGATCTGCTATGGGCGGGGACGAGGCGCGATCAAACAGGTGGCGAGGAACACGTGCTGAGTGTGTTGGCGAGTTGAATGGCCGCGCCGTGAGTCAGGGATCGCTATGAAGTGATGAGCGCGCGCATTGGCTGGGGTACGAATGCTTTGCCGCTCATTGAATGATCGAAGAGGAGAACAAGGAAGTACGCCGTATCGCACAGCGTACTTCCTGCTCTGAACGCGAGGCGCCACGTGACATCATTCGATGTCACGCGACGCGGACGCGACCGCTTAATTGACCGTGATGGCCGAAGAAAGCGTGTTCTTGATAAACGGCTTGCCCACCGCCTTGACGTAGTATGTGCCCGCGGCGGTTACCGGGATCGTGGTCGTGTTGGCCGGGTAGCTCACCTGGCTCCACGCGGAATTGTTGAAGCTCCACAACTCCAGATGGTCGAGGGTACTCGTATTCGACGGGGAAACCGTAATCGTGCGGCCGCTCGCCGACGTATTCAGCGTCAGACAGTTATCGACACCCGTTTCCAGCGGCGTGCCTTCGTAGTAGTCATCCCATGTCACCAGTTGCAGGAAAGGAAGCTGCTTCGCCGAGTTGTAGTACTGGTTGATCTTGGTGAAGCTGTTGAGCCACGTCTGACCGCACTGCTGATCGACGTACTGCTGACCATCCCACGACGCATATTGCGAGTTGAAGCCCTTGTAGGCGCCTCCCATCGTGATTTCCGTCGGGTGCAGATTGGCGCGGGTGTAGAAGTCGTCCATGCTCGACAGATCCGGCGGCACCACGTCTTGAGCGGTCGGGTTGACCCAGAGGAACGAGCCGCCGCTCTTGGGGATGTTGAATCCATCCGGCGACGTCGCGTTGTCCAGGTGCACGAACTGGACATTCGGATACGCGTTCTGAATCGCTGTCCAGTCGATACCGCTTGCTGCCGTCAGGCCGAAATCGCCGACGACGGGCTTGCCGTTATAGGTCAGATACGACGGGTCTTTGAGGTACTGCGCATTGATGTAGTTCATCGCCGCCAGCACCTTGGCCTGGTTGGTGCCGCTCGCGTTGTTCAGCAGGTTCGCGTCGAGCATGATTGCAAACGTCAGCTTGTCGCCCGACAGCGTCGTGTAATTGTGAATGAGCGGCTGCGAAACGAGCCAGTCCTTGTCGCTGATATCGGTCTGACCTTGCCAGTCCACCATCACGCCGTCGACACCGCGACTGACGATATCGGCGAAGAATGAGTTGATATAAGTCGGATTGGCGTTCGAGTAGTTGACGTTGATACCCGTGTCCATGCCGCCGTCGAACCACGGCAGATAGTGCACCAGCACCTTCGTGGTGTTACCCGGGTAGAGCAGCGAGTGAACGTTGATCTTCGAGACGTCGGTCGCGCCCGACAGCGTGCCGTTCGACAGACCTGCAAAGGACACGCTTGCCGAGGTGTCGGCCGGCATCAGTGTCGATTGCACGGCTGCCGATGCGGTCGATGCGGCCGAACTGGTCGAGCCGGTCGAAGCCGCTGGAGTTGCCGGAGTTGCGGGTGACGATGCACTCGATGTCGACGGTTGGGTGCTTTGCGAGTGCGAATAATGTCCGTGTGCTTGCGCCGAACACGCGACAAAAGAAGTCGTACAAGCCGCGAGCATGGCGCGGGAAAGAACGTTTTTTAATTTCGATGACACTAGCAGGATCCTCTCGAATTTTATTTGAAGACTCAAAGCCCTGTACCTCGGACTTCACGAAAAAAAGGGGCTGCCTGCGCCGAAGGCGCCTCGGCTGTGCCCCAGGCGTCGACAAAAGATGACGAGGCCATGACGCCGATCGCAGCGGCAGTGCCCTGCGGATCAGGCTGGAGAAAGCGGATTCGTTCTTACCAGGTCACTTCATAGGAGTGACATATTGATAAGCATGACTGATTAACTCAGGCTGTTCGATATCAAGTATTGCGATTCCTCCTCTTATCGGTTGGTCACCTCGCGGCAACATCATCTCGACGCGACTCGCCATCCACACGCCATCCGACGGTGGGTGAATCAGGACTGGAGAAGGGAACGAACTTTCGTCCAGAAAGACAACTAGAGCGAAGTCTGTGTCGATTGAAGTGTTTTCGAGAAAGTGGCGCTATAACATAAAATGACCAGAATAGTTAATTTGTAATGCGAATTAAAATGTATAAAAATGTAACTAACTTGCATCTCACGCACGACCGCTTTCGTGGCACGCACACTGGCAAATTCGCTCGATCGTGGAGGACTCATACCCACGCTCTGATCGGGAAAAATAAGGACCGTTACGTACTGACAGGGTCATAACATCAGAACAGAGCCGCTCGATATGAATGGCACGGCCCTTCCTGATCGAGGATGTATGCGTCGATTCCGTTGATTGCAGCGGTGCGAGCGTCTTGATCGCGATAGCCACTTGCAGTCCACCACCCGCGAAGCGAAATCTTTCGAATTCGCCGGGCGCGAAGTATTGCTGCTGGCAGATGCAAATGGAGCGAGAGAGAATTGCGCGATAGGGTTTTCCCGCGCAACTCAAGTGCACGAATTATCCCCCAAAAAACGTTTCAGTTTTGTAACGCAGGCAAAGTTCAGGCAAAAAAAGCGATAGCTCCCCGCTCCCGTTTTCGAGGAGTTGGTTTTTCCTTGAATTTCGCATCATATGCAACAACTCTTCTTCCGGAATCGAAAAGGAACAATGAAATACTTGGCCTCCTTACTTCATTCATACCAAAGAGAGCGCGTCGGTATTTTGAAATTCTTCATATAAATAGTATTCCGAATAAAATACCTGAGGAGGGAATCTAGATATTTTCCGCCAATGTGGTTTTGGACTGGAAAATAGCAGCGAAATGCGAAGTGTCCCTTACTGTGGTTTACGGTATTCGTTAGTCGAATACATGCCGGGAATTATTCGCGTATCGTGAATTCAATGAAAGAAAAGTGCTGCTGAAGTGGTCTTATCCGATGGTGTTTTTTTGAATTATTTATTGAATTCGCGAGTGCATGAAACGCGAATTATCGGGGAATAAAGGGGCGCGAGAAAACCGAAAGTACTCTTGTGGGAATGTGGGGGTGCGAGAAAGCAAGCGTACTCGTCGCCATGCTTTCCATGGGGAACCGAAGGGAAGTACTCGCTTACAAAGAGGGAAGGACGTTGCCGTGCGGCTACGTCGACTGTCGTAATCGAGGTATCTGCCTCACAAAGACCAACCGCGGCGGAGCCCGTGCGTCGCGACTCACCGGGTTCGCGGTCGATCTTCAGCGGCCCTCAGGCCGCTTCTGCCGTTATTGAACCGGCCTCGGCCGCTTCAGGCAAACCCTCGCGGATTCATCGACTGCCAGCGCCAATGATCGGCGCACATGCGCTCGATGCCGAACTGCGCGCGCCAGCCGAGAATCCGCTCGGCCGCCGCCGGATCTGCGAAACATTGCGCAACATCGCCGGGCCGGCGCGCGACGATCTCATACGGCACCGGCTTGCCGGACGCCTTCTCGAACGCGCGCACGACGTCGAGCACGCTATAGCCCTGACCCGTGCCGAGATTGACGACGAAGCTCGCATCGCGTTTGACGAGCGCATCGAGTGCCGCGAGATGCCCGCGCGCCAGATCGACCACGTGGATGTAGTCGCGCACGCCGGTGCCGTCGGGCGTTTCATAATCGCCGCCGAACACGCGCAGTTTCTCGAGCTTGCCGACCGCGACCTGCGCGACGTACGGCATCAGGTTGTTGGGAATGCCGGCCGGGTCTTCGCCGATCAGGCCGCTCTCGTGCGCGCCGACCGGGTTGAAATAGCGCAGCGTCGCGATGCGCCACGACGGGTCAGACACTTCGAGATCGCGCAGCACCTGCTCGGCGATCAGCTTCGATTGACCATACGGGTTGGTTGCGGAGAGCGGGAACGATTCGTCGATCGGCGAGCTTTTCGGCACGCCGTACACGGTCGCCGACGAGCTGAACACGAACTGCTTCACGTTGCGATCGCGCATCACGCCGAGCAGCGCGAGCAGACTGCCGACGTTATTGCGGTAGTACTCGATCGGCTTCGCGACCGATTCGCCGACCGCTTTCAGCGCCGCGAAGTGGATCGCGCCGGTGATCGGGTGCGCGTCGAAAATCCGCCGCAGTGCCGTTTCGTCGCAGGCGTCGTCGTCGTAGAAGGTCACGGCGCGGCCGGTGATCTGCTCCACGCGCCGCAGCGATTCGCGCCTGCTGTTCACGAGGTTGTCGATCACCACGACGTCGTAGCCGCCGTTCAGCAGTTCGACGCAGGTGTGCGAGCCGATGAAGCCCGCGCCGCCCGTTACCAGAATCGTGCCCTTCGTGGTCATGCTGTTGCTCCCTTAAAGTAAAACGCCTGTGATTTTCTGCACCAGGTCTTTATAGGTTTCGACGACCATGCGTTCGTCGAATTCGGTTGCGACTTTCTGCCGGCCGCGTTCGGCCATCGCGCGACGCCCGGCGGCGCTCATGTCGAGCATGCGCGCGAGGCTCGCGGCGAGGCTCGCGGCATTGCGCACTTCGCACAGCAAGCCGTTGACACCGTCGGCCACCACTTCGCGGCAGCCGGGCACGTCGGTCGTGACGATCGGCCGGCCCATCGCCGACGCTTCCATCAGCGTGCGCGGCACGCCTTCGCGATACGACGGCAGCACGACGCAATCGGCCGCAGCGATAAACGGCCGCACGTCGTGCGCTTCGCCCAGATACTCGATCACGCCTTCCTGTTCCCACGCGGCGACCTCGGCGCGCGTGATCGCACTCGGATTGTCGACACCGACCGGCCCGAGCAACTGGAAGCGCGCATGCGGGTAGCGTTCGCGCAACTGCCGCGCGGCCTCGACGAATTCGCCGACACCCTTGTCCCACAGCAGCCGTCCGATCAGCACGAAGCGAAACTCCGCGCCTTCGGGCAGCGGGCTCAGCGCGAACTGTTCGAGATCGACGCCTTCGCCATGCAGCAGCCGCGCGCGTTCGGGATGCACGAGCAGCTTGCCGTCGATGAACGCGGCTTGATCGTCGCGATTGAGGAACCACACTTCGCGCGGGAAACGGAACGCAAAGCGATACAGCTTTTTGGCGATTTGCGCGGCACGGCTCTGCTGGATGAACACGTAGCCGAGCCCCGTCGTGACCGCGATCGACTGCACGCCGGCGAGCTTCGCCGCGATCGAGCCGTAGATGTTTGGCTTGATCGTGTAGTGAAACACGACGTGCGGACGAATTGTCCGGTATTGCCGGTACAGCGCCAGCAGCATGCGCAGATCCTCGCGCGGACTCGTGCCTTTCGAGGCGACCGGCAGCTCGATGCAGCGGCAGCCCATCGCCGTGAGCAATTCGAACGTGCGGTCGCGCGGCGCGAGCACCGTGACGTCGACGCCGCGTCCGATCAGCATGCGGATCAGCCCTTGCCGATACGTATAGATTGCCCAGGCCGTGTTGCAGACGAGTGTAATGCGCAGCGCGGGCGTCGACTTGAAAGAGGGCTTCATGCGTATAAGGCGGGGCGTGGGGTTATCTGATGAGCGAGGTAGCGAATAAAATCGCGAACAAAACCGCGACCCTCGCGCGCAACATGTTCAACGACTCACGCGCGGCGCGAGCAGCGCGCGCTTGACCCGCTGCAGCGTGCGATAAGGCAGCGCGAGATGCAGCAGATTCTTCGCGAGACCGAGCCAGTCGTACGGATTGCCCGCGTTGAAATAGCGTAACTGCAAACGCAGCGTCGAGCCGATCTGGCGGCGCCGCTTCGTCGCGCTGATGCCACCTTCGTTCAGTTCGTAGTAGAGACCGAGTTCGGGCAGGTTCGCGCAGTCGTAGCGATCCATCAGACGTACGAACAGATCGAGGTCTTCCGCCGAACGATACTCGGCGCGATAGTTGCCGGCCGTGCGCACGGCATCGATGCGCAGCATCATCGACGGATGCGCGAGGCACGAGCGGAAAAAGCGCTGACGCCGGATCGCGTCCGGCTCGGCGGGCGGCGTCAGCATGAAGAGTGGTTCGCCCGCGCGCGTGACGACCTGGGTCCACATGCCGAGGCCCGCCACGTTCGGATGCCGTTCCATGAACGCGCGCTGCTTCGCGAGCCGTTGCGGCACCGCGCGGTCGCCCGTGTCGATACGCGCGGCGTAGCGAAAGCCGCGCTGCGCGAGCGCGTCGATGCCGGTTTGCAACGCGCGTTCGATGCCGCCGTTCTGCGCCATGCGCAGCACTTCGATATGCAGGTTCGGCAGTGTCGGCGCGACGATCGGCGGCGTGCTGCCGTCGTCGACGATCAGCACGTGCACCGGCGCATTTTCCTCGAACGAGGCGAGCGTGGCATCGAGGTCCGCCTGGCCGTTGTACGCGGGGATCAGCACCGCGACGTCGTCGAGCGGGATTTGCGCGGTGCCGGATGAATTCGTCATGGGCGCAGTTTGAAACGGATGTAATAAAGATTGACCGACGCGGCCGCGAGATAACCGGCCGCGAGACCCACGAGCGCGCCATGCGCGCCGAGCCGCGCAATCGCGAGCAGATTGACCGCGAACGCCACTGCGAGCGCGAGCAGCCATTTCGCGAGCAGTACGAACTTGGCCTGATACTTGAGCACGACCAGATTGCCGATCGCCTCGATACCGGCCGGCACGGACAACCACACGGCCCAGCGGAAGATCCCGATTGCGCCTTCGAAGTCCGGCCCGAACACGCGGCGAATGATAAAGCCCGCGAGCAGGTCGAGCACGAGCGCGCCCGCCACCATCAGCACCGCGGTCAAGGCGGTCAGGCGCAGCATGTTGCGGCGCAGTTGCGCGATGCCCTGCACGCGATAGACGAAGGCCGGCGCGATGGTCTGCGCGAGCATCAGCGCGAGTGTGATCCAGTTTTCGTTCAACTGCTGCGCGGCCGAATAGCGTCCGAGGTCGGCGAACGAAATCGCGCGCTCGAGCATGAGCCGGTCCAGTTTCAGGAACAGATACATACAGATGAGCCCGAGCCAGAACACCGTGCCCGCGCTCGCGAAGTGTTTGAACAAGGCCCGGTCGACCTGCCAGCCGAGCTTGCCGCCATGCCGGCGCATGAAGTAGAGCACCAGCACCGCGCCGATCGCCGCGGATTCGAGCGCCCACAGCCAGCCGAAGCGCGCGGGCGCGGCCATCGCGCGCACCAGCAGATAGACGAGGCCGGCCTTGAGCACCGCCGTGCTCATGCTGGTCAGCAACTGCGGCTTGCTGTAGGTCATGCTTTGCAGCCACGCGTTGATGATGCCGACGAACGGCTCGCGAAACAGCATCGTCACCGCGAGGCCCGCGAGCATCGCGCCGACGAGCGGTTCGAACAGATGCAGCGCGATGCCGAGCCACGTGAGCAGCAGCGCGATGGCCGACACGGAAAAGCGCAACGCAAAGGCGCTGCCGAGCACGGTGCCGAGTTGTGCGGGCGCGCGATTGACGATGGTCGGCACGAGGATTTCCGCGCCGCACACCCAGGTGATCGGCGAGAGCACGAGCAGCAGCGTGTTCGCGTATTGCCACTTGCCGAACGTGTCGGGCCCGAAGTAACGCGCGAGCATGCCGCTGATCGCGATCGCGACGCCGATCTGCGTGAGCCGTTCGAGGCCGAGCCAGATGATGTTCGTGAACGCGCGCGTGACGTCGGGATTGGTGAAACGTTTGAGCGTCAGCATCCGTTGGCCGCCCGCCGTTGCGCGCCGGCGCGGCCGCATTGCGAGGCGCCCTGCATGTTCGCCCGCCCGGCCGGCAGCCGCGGCAACTTTACAAAAGGAGGGCGTCTAAGCATTAGAATGGCGTTATTCAGGCTGGTCAGAAGAACGCAATTATAAGTTGGAACCGGATCGCTTCCGGCAAGGGCGCGTCGCGGCGAGGCAAGGCCCGGTTTTAGCGTGGTTTTTACCGCGATTTTTACCGGTCACCGACGGTGCGCAGGTCAAAATTTTCCATTGCACGCAAGTGAGCCAACATGATCTCCAAATCCATTTTCAAGGCGTATGACATTCGTGGCGTCGTCGGCAAGACGCTCGATGCCGAGACCGCGCGTTCCATCGGCCGCGCGTTCGGCAGCGAAGTGCGTGCGCAGGGCGGCGACGCGGTCGTGGTCGCGCGCGACGGCCGCCTGTCGGGTCCCGAACTGATCCAGGCGTTGTCCGACGGTTTGCGCGCGGCAGGTGTCGACGTCGTCAACGTCGGCATGGTGCCCACGCCGGTCGGCTACTTCGCGGCAAGCGTGCCGCTCAAGCTCGCGGGCGGCGAGCGCCGCGTCGATTCGTGCATCGTCGTGACCGGCAGCCACAATCCGCCCGACTACAACGGCTTCAAGATGGTCCTGCGCGGCGCGGCCATTTACGGCGAGCAGATTCTCGCGCTGCATCAGCGCATCGTCGACGAAAACTTCGCGCAAGGCAGTGGCTCGTACGCCGAGTACGACATCGCCGACGAGTATCTCGAGCGCATCGCGAGCGACGTGAAGCTCGCGCGCCCGATCAAGATCGTCGTCGATACCGGCAACGGCGTGGCCGGCGGCCTCGCGCCGAAGCTGTTCAAAAAGCTCGGCTGCGAACTCGTCGAACTCTTCACCGAAGTCGACGGCAACTTCCCGAACCATCACCCGGACCCGGCTCACCCTGAAAATCTCGAAGACGTGATTCGCGCGCTGAAGGAAACCGATGCGGAAATCGGCTTCGCGTTCGACGGCGACGGCGACCGCCTCGGCGTCGTCACGAAAGACGGCCAGATCATTTATCCGGACCGTCAGCTGATGCTGTTCGCCGAAGAGGTGCTGTCGCGCAACAAGGGCGCGCAGATCATCTACGACGTGAAGTGCACGCGCAATCTCGCGAAGTGGGTCAAGGAGAAGGGCGGCGAGCCGCTCATGTGGAAGACCGGCCACTCGCTCGTGAAGGCGAAGCTGCGCGAAACCGGCGCGCCGCTCGCGGGCGAAATGAGCGGCCACGTGTTCTTCAAGGACCGCTGGTACGGTTTCGACGACGGCCTGTACACGGGCGCGCGTCTGCTCGAAATCCTCACGCGCGTCGCCGATCCGAGCCAGCTGCTGAACTCGCTGCCGAACTCGCACGCCACGCCCGAGCTGCAACTGAAGCTCGAAGAGGGCGAGAACTTCGAACTGATCGCGCGCTTGCAGAAGAACGCGCAGTTCACCGGCGCGGACGACGTCGTGAAGATCGACGGTCTGCGCGTCGAGTATCCGGACGGCTTCGGTCTCGCGCGTTCGTCGAACACGACGCCGGTCGTCGTGATGCGTTTCGAGGCCGACAACGACGCGGCGTTGAAGCGTATCCAGGACGATTTCCGCCGCGTGATTCTCGCGGAGAAGGCCGACGCGAAACTGCCGTTCTGACGGCGGCGCGGCGGTGCCGCGGTCCTGGTCGCAACAGGTCGAAGCACCGCCGCCATCGAACGCGGCGCGGGCGGTATTGTCCGCGCCGCGTTTTTCATGTCGCGCCAAGGCGAGGCCTCTTTCGCATTCTTATGTGACGTTTTGATGCGCGGCCCACGCGGCGCGCTAGAATTGCCGTCCTCTGCCCTGTCGGGGGCTTGGCGCGCGGCGCCGGGTTCGGGGCTTTATCAACGCATCTTCGAGCCGGACAGCCGGTTTTCCCACTCTTGAGCGCGCAAAAGATACTGATCGTGAGGGTGTCGTCGCTGGGCGACGTCGTTCACAACATGCCGGTGATCGCCGACATCCGGCGCCGCCATCCCGATGCGCAGATCGACTGGCTCGTCGAAGAGAGCTTCGTCGGGCTCGTGGAACTCGTCGGCGGCGTGCGGCGCGCGATTCCGGTGTCGCTGCGGCGCTGGCGCAAGCGCATCCTGTCGGTCGGCAACTGGCGCGAGATCGGCGCGTTTCGCCGCGCGCTCGCGGCCGAGCACTACGATCTCGTGATCGACTGCCAGGGCCTCATCAAGACCGCCTGGGTGTCGAGCATGGCGCGCGGACCGGTGACCGGTCTCGCGAACCGCACCGAGGGCGCGGGCTTCGAATGGCCGGTGCGCTTCTTCTACGACCGGCGCGTGCCGATCGAGCCGCGCACGCACGTAGTCGAGCGCACGCGGCAACTGGTGGCGGCGGCGCTCGGCGACCCCGCGCCGCAACCGACCGACGAGATCGACTTCGGCCTCGATACGCGCCGTGCGGCGCTCGCGCTGTCGCAGGCGAATCTGAACCTGCCGGTGCCGTACGTCGTGTTCGTGCACGCGACCTCGCGCGCCGACAAGCAGTGGCCCGATACCGCGTGGATCGAGCTCGGGCAGTCGCTTGTGCGGCGCGGCGCGTCGCTCGTGCTGCCATGGGGCAGCGAGGCCGAGCGCGCGACCAGCGAGCGGCTCGCGAAGGAATTCGGCGCGGCCGCGATCGTGCCGCCGAAGCTGTCGCTGCCGGCGGTGGTCGGCCTGATCGAGGGCGCGGCTGCGACGGTCGGGGTCGACACGGGGCTGGTGCACATCGCCGCGGCGCTGAAGCGGCCCACGGTCGAGTTGTACAATTTCTCCACTGCGTGGCGCACCGGTGGCTACTGGTCGCCGAACGTCGTCAATCTCGGCGCGGCCGGGCAGCCGCCGACGCTGCAACAGGTCAAGTCGGCGCTGGCGGGCTTCGGTCTTCTATAGCCGGGGCCGCCATCCCCCGCGTCCGCTGCAATCCGCCGGTGCGCTGCGCCTTGAACACCTTCCGCACCTTCCGTTCCCAAGGGCGACCATGAACGAAACCCAGATCATCGAAGTAGCGAGCGCCGATTGGCACGGTCGCAACCTGTCCGTGCCGCGCGAGACGCTGCTCGCCGGCGTCGAGCGCGGCAAGGTGCTGTACTTCCCGAACCTGCGCTTCGCGATCGAAGGCGGCGAGCAGGCGCTGCTCGACCCGGCGCTCGCCGATCCGAACCGCAAGAACATCAGCCTCGAACCGAACGGCGGCGCGCTGCACGGCGTGGCCGGCGACGCGGTCACGCAGTCGGCCGTGCGCGCGCTGGTGGCGCGCTATCAGGCCAATGCGCGCACGCTCGTCGACGGGCTGTTCCCCGAATACGACGGCAAGCTGCGCGTCGCGCCCACGAGCCTGCGGCTGCATCAGGTTGCCACGCGCCAAAGCTCGTGGCGCAAGGACGATAGCCGTCTGCACATCGACGCGTTTCCGTCGCGGCCCAATTACGGCGAGCGCATCCTGCGCGTGTTTACGAACGTCAATCCGCATGGCGAGCCGCGCGTGTGGCGCGTCGGCGAACCGTTCGAGGACATCGCGCAACGCTTCCTGCCGCGCATCAAGCCGCAGATGCCGGGCTCGGCATGGCTGCTGAATCTGCTGCACGTCACCAAGTCGCCGCGCAGCGAGTACGACCATCTGATGCTCAATCTGCACGACGGCATGAAGGCCGACCTCGACTATCAGAAGACGAGCCCGCAGGAGACCATGCGGTTTCCGCCGGGCTGCGTGTGGGTGTGCTTCTCCGATCAGGCCTCGCATGCGGTGATGTCCGGCCAGTTCATGCTCGAACAGACGTTCTTCCTGCCGGTGAAGGCGATGGCGCAGCCCGAGTGCGCGCCGCTCGGCATTCTCGAGCGCCTGAAGGGCAGGGCGCTGGTTTGAGCGCCGCGGTTGGCCTGATGGCCTGGCGGGGCGCGCCGGCCGCTTGTTTGTCGTGGGGTGAGATCGATGCGAGTCGCGCGAGTTGCGTGGGCGGTGTGATTCGCGCGGGCGCGGCGATCGGCGCGATTCACCTAAAGCGTCCGAACCACACGAACTACGTGCATCCCGTGCACCCCACGCGCCGCGCGGATCATTCGAGCCGCCCGAGCCATGCGAACGATGCGGAGCGCCGATGCTAAGAGCGATTTATCGCGCGCTCTGGTGGCTCGTCGCGCCGCTGGCCGTGCTGCGTCTGTTGATCCGTTCGCGCAAGGAGCGCGGATATCGCGAGCATATCGGCGAGCGCTTCGGCTATGCGCGCGGCCTCCTGCCCGAGGACAGCGCGCCGTTGATCTGGGTGCATGCGGTGTCGGTCGGCGAAACGCGCGCTGCGCAGCCGCTCATCGATGCATTGATGAAGGCGCGTCCCGACGCACGCATTCTGCTCACGCACATGACGCCGAGCGGCCGCGCGACCGGCACCGGGATTTTCGGCGACCGCGTGCTGCGCTGTTATCTGCCCTACGACATGCCGCACGCGGTGCGGCGTTTTCTGCGCGCGTGGCGGCCGTCGCTCGGTCTCGTGATGGAGACCGAAGTGTGGCCGACGCTGATCGACGAATGCCGCCGCGCCGACGTGCCGCTCATATTGACCAATGCGCGGATGTCGGCGCGTTCGTACAAGCGCGCGGCGAAGTTCGGCAGCGCGACGAAGGACGTGTTCGGTGGTTTCGCGCGCGTGCTCGCGCAGAGCCCGTCCGACGCCGAACGGCTGACCGCGCTCGGCGCGCGCAACGTCGCGGTGCTCGGCAATCTGAAGTTCGATATGAGCACGCCGCCCGAACTCGTGGCGCGCGGTCATGCGTGGCGCGCCGCGATCGGCACGCGGCCCGTGTGGGTCGCGGCCAGCACGCGCGAGGGCGAAGAGGCGCTCGTGCTCGAAGCGTTTGCGGCGCTTGGCGTCGACGATGCGCTGCTGATTCTGGTGCCGCGCCATCCGCAGCGCTTCAACGAGGTCGCGGGGCTCGTCGGGAAGGCGGGCTTGCGGCTCGAACGCCGCTCGAACTGGGCGCCCGATGCGAAGCTCGCGTCGGCGGCGCGAAGCGTGGACGACGGCGTGCCGCCGTTGTCTGCGGACGTGAAGGTGCTGCTCGGCGATTCGATGGGCGAACTGGGTGCTTACTATGCGGCGTCGGACCTTGCGTTTATCGGCGGCAGTCTGTTGCCGCTCGGCGGACAGAATCTGATCGAAGCGTGCGCGGTCGGCGTGCCGGTGCTGATCGGCCCGCACGTGTTCAACTTCACCCAGGCCACTGCCGACGCGGTCGCGGCCGGCGCCGCCGTGCAGGTGCAGGACCCGGCCGATCTGGCGCGCGCGTTGCGCGAGCTGTTTGGCGACAAGGCGCGGCGGCTGGCGATGGGTGGCGCGGCGGCGGCGTTCGCCGCACGGCACAGCGGAGCGACGGCGCGAACGGTGGATGTGTTGACGGCGGTGTTGCCGGGATGAGGAAAAAAGCCGATGGGCGGTTAATTCTTCTTCGGACTTTAATCAATCGATGGGGGCCGCCGTTGATCGTGATGGGGACCGTCTTGGGTATGTATCACGCAGTGGTGGACCATTTTTACGGTGGCCGGATTTCTCTGCTTCAGGAGCAAGTTGCATTGCTCAAGCAGCAAAATGAAAGTCTGATGCAAAGCAATACGGAATTGCATCACACGCAATGTGATGTTCAGTATTCGCAGATCGATTCCGCCAGAAAACTGGCCGATATGCGAATGGCTCAGCTCACGTCGTCTATCCAGCTGGTTGGTGGGGGAGCTGTTAATCCAGATGACGTTGCTTATCGCTACATGTGTCTTCGCTTGAAGCGGTAGTCTCACACCCTCAACAACCCCTTCTTTTCAATAAACGCGACCACCTCGTCCAGGCCCGCGAGCGCCTTCAGATTGCACATCACAAATGGCCGCTCGCCGCGCATCCTGGTCGCATCGGACGCCATCACGTCGAGGTTCGCGCCGACCAGCGGCGCGAGGTCCGTCTTGTTGATGACGAGCAGATCCGACTTGGTGATACCGGGGCCGCCCTTGCGCGGAATCTTCTCGCCGCCCGCGACGTCGATTACGTAGATCGTCAGGTCCGACAGTTCCGGGCTGAAGGTCGCCGCGAGATTGTCGCCGCCCGATTCGATGAACACGATGTCCGCGTCGGGAAAACGTGTGAGCATGCGCTCGACCGCTTCGAGGTTGATCGACGCATCCTCGCGGATCGCCGTATGCGGGCAGCCGCCCGTCTCGACGCCCATGATTCGCTCGGCCGGCAACGCGCCCGCCACCGTCAGCAGACGCTGGTCCTCTTTCGTGTAGATGTCGTTCGTGATCGCGACGAGGTCGTACCGGTCGCGCATCGCCTTGCACAGCATTTCGAGCAACGTGGTCTTGCCCGAGCCGACCGGACCGCCGACGCCCACGCGCAGCGGCGGCAGTTTCTTCGTGCGGGGTCGGGCGGGGAAAGCGGAATGATGAGGTGCGTTCATGATGGATCGTGTGAGCGTGTTACGAGCGGAAGAGCCGCGAATACTGCGACTCGTGGCGCGCCGAGAGAATGCCGAGCTGCGGCGCGAACGTGTTGATGTCCTCGCGCGAGGTCGCGAGCGCCCGCGCGACGGCCGCATCGATCGGCCCGCGCAGCGCGACGATGATGCGCTGGCCCGCGAGCTGTCCGAGCGGCACCGCCTTCAGGGCGGCGGCGGCCTGGTTCTCGACCCAGCTGAACGCGTAGGCGGCCAGCGCGGCATCGGCGGCGGCGTCGTGCGCATAGGCGGCGAAGGCGAACGCGGTCGGCTGCGCGAGCGGCGTGAGCGTGGCGAGCGTCGCGCGTCGTGACGCATCGCCCCATTCGAGCGACACGCACAACTGCCGCAGCGACCAGCCCATCTGCTCCGTTTCGCGCCGCAGTTCGGCCGATTCGCGGCTCGCGAGAAATTCGCCGTTGGCATCGGCGAGGCTGGCCGCGTCGTGCGTGCGCCAGCGCTCCATTTGCTGCGCGAGAAACGGCAGCTCGCAGCGTGCGAGCACGTCGGTCAGGCCGCTTGCGATCCAGTCGCGCGCGGAATCTGCGTCGGTGATCAATTGCGCTTCGATGGCTGCTTCGAGGCCCTGCGAATAGCTGAACGCGCCGATCGGCAGCGCCGGCGACGCGAGATGCAGCAGTGCGGTGAGTTCAGCGATGCGCATGCGGGTGCGGGTGATGCGAGTGGCCGCATGTGTCGTCGTACGCATGGTCATGGTCACATGCCTGGCCATGCTGATGATCGTGATCGTGGCCACGCTCATGGCCGTGCTCGTGCTCACGCGCTTGCGAGTGCGCATGTGGGTGCTCATGCAAGTGCCCATGCGAATGCGCGCAACCCTCATGAGCATGAGCATGAGCATGCGCATGCCCCGGCCCATGATGCTCACCGAACACCTGCTGCGCGAGCGCATAGTCTTCGGCGAAGGTCTCGTCGTGACCATGCTTGTGTCCGCCGCCATACGCACCCGCTTCGGGCTGGAACGGCAGCGATACCTGCTCGACCGTCGCGCCGATGCGCACGAGCATATCGGCGAGCACCGGATCGTATTCGAGCTTCAGATAATCGGCGCCGACTTCCACCGGCGTATGACGATTGCCGAGGTGATACGCGGCGCGCGTGAGCGTCAGCGCATCCGAAGCGCGTACGTAAAGCACGGCTTCATGCGCGGCAACGACACGCACGAGACCGCCATCGTCGGCGATGAGCACGTCGCCGTCGTGCAGCACGGTGCCGCGCGGTAACAGCAAGGCGACTTCCTCGCCGTTGTCGAGCGTCGCCGCCAGACGGCTCTTGCGGCGCTCGTCGAAGGCGAGCGTCAATGTCGGGGCGCGCCGGATCAAGACGGGCGCGAGTTTCAGATGCGGTGCGAGAAGTTTGTCGAGAGTACGCATGTCTAGAACAGGAAATAACGTTGCGCCATCGGCAGCACGGCGGCCGGCTCGCAGGTGAGCAACTGGCCGTCGGCGATCACCTGATACGTTTCGGGATCGACGCTGATGTTCGGGCGCCACGCGTTGTGAATCATGTCGGCCTTCGTGATGTTGCGGCAGTTCTGCACCGCGACGATGCGCTTCTCCAAACCATAGCGTTCGGCGACGTTCGCCTCGGCGGCCATCCGCGAGACGAAGGTCAGCGACGTGCGGCCGAGTGCGCCGCCGCGCGTCGCGAACATCTCGCGATAGTGCACGGGCTGCGGTGTCGGAATCGATGCGTTGGGGTCGCCCATCTGCGCCATCGCGATCATGCCGCCCTTGAGGATCAGCGACGGCTTGATGCCGAAAAACGCCGGCTCCCAGAACACGAGGTCGGCCCACTTGCCCGGTTCGATCGAACCGACTTCATGCGCGATGCCGTGCGTGATCGCCGGGTTGATCGTGTACTTCGCGACGTAGCGCTTCGCACGGAAATTGTCGTGACGCGCGTTGTCCTCGGGCAGCGCGCCGCGTTGCACCTTCATCTTGTGCGCGGTCTGCCACGTGCGAATGATGACCTCGCCGACACGCCCCATCGCCTGCGAATCGGAAGACAGCATCGACAGCGCGCCGAGGTCGTGCAGGATGTCCTCGGCCGCGATCGTCTCGCGGCGAATCCGCGATTCGGCAAAGGCGATGTCTTCGGCAATCGACGGGTCGAGGTGATGACACACCATCAGCATGTCGAGATGTTCTTCGAGCGTGTTGACCGTATAGGGGCGCGTCGGATTCGTCGACGAGGGCAGCACGTTCGCTTCGCCGCATACCTTGATGATGTCGGGCGCGTGGCCACCGCCCGCGCCTTCGGTGTGATACGTGTGGATCGTGCGGCCCCTGAACGCGGCCACGGTCGCTTCGACGAAGCCCGCTTCGTTGAGCGTGTCGGTGTGGATCGCGACCTGCGTGTCGGTGTCGTCGGCGACGGCAAGGCAGGTGTCGATCGCGGCCGGCGTCGTGCCCCAGTCCTCGTGCAGCTTCAGGCCGATCGCGCCGGCGGCGATCTGCTCGACGAGCGGCTGCGGTCGGCTCGCGTTGCCCTTGCCGAGAAAGCCGAGGTTCATCGGATACCCGTCGGCCGCCTGCAGCATGCGTTCGAGATGCCACGGCCCCGGCGTGCAGGTCGTCGCATTGGTGCCGGTCGCGGGGCCGGTGCCGCCGCCGAGCATCGTCGTCACGCCGCTCGCGAGGGCTTCCTCGATCTGCTGCGGGCTGATGAAGTGGATATGCGTGTCGATGCCGCCCGCCGTCACGATCAGCCCTTCGCCCGCGATCACTTCGGTGGACGCACCGATCGCGATCGTCACGTTCGGCTGGATGTCGGGGTTGCCGGCCTTGCCGATCGCCGCGATGCGCCCGTCCTTGATGCCGATGTCGGCCTTCACGATGCCCCAGTGATCGAGAATCACCGCGTTCGTCACGACCGTATCGACGACCTCGGCATGCACGCGCTGCGACTGGCCCATGCCGTCGCGAATCACCTTGCCGCCGCCGAACTTGACCTCTTCGCCGTAGGTCGTGAAGTCGCGTTCGATCTCGATCAGCAGGTCGGTGTCGGCGAGGCGCACGCGGTCGCCGGTGGTGGGGCCGAACATCTCCGCGTATGCGCGGCGGCCAATGCGTAGTGTCATGGTGTGGGTCCGGAATGGGCGGCTAAGCGAAGCGAGGCTGCGGAGCGTGGTTGCGATGGGAAGCTATAAAGCAAGGCCGTGAAGCAAGGCTATGAAGCAAGACCAGAAGCGGCACAGCGCGGCCGAAGCGAACGGGCGCGGCTGGCGTACCTCACAGCTTGCCCATCACCTTGCCGTTGAAGCCGTAGACGACCCGCTCGCCCGCCAGTTCGACGAGCTCGACCGTGCGCTCCTGGCCGGGCTCGAAGCGCACGGCGGTGCCGGCCGCGATGTTCAGGCGAAAGCCGCGCGCCGCGTCGCGATCGAACGACAGCGCTTCGTTCACCTCGTAGAAGTGGTAGTGCGAGCCGATCTGCACCGGCCGATCGCCGGTATTCGACACGACCACCGTGAGCGTCGCGCGGCCTGCGTTCAGTTCGTGCTCGCCGTCGTCGATGAGGAGTTCGCCGGGAATCATGGAACCTGCCATGGAGCCTGTCTTGACGGTAAGAAGTTCAGGGAATCGGATGATGCACCGTGACGAGCTTGGTGCCGTCGGGGAACGTCGCCTCGACCTGGATGTCGGGGATCATCTCGGGCACGCCTTCCATCACGTCGGCGCGCGTAAGCAGCGTGGTGCCGTAGTGCATGACCTCGGCGACGCTCCTGCCGTCGCGCGCCGCTTCCATCAGCGCCGCGCTGATGAAGGCGACCGCTTCCGGATAGTTCAGTTTGAGGCCGCGCGCGCGGCGCCGTTCGGCGAGCAGCGCGGCGGTGAAGATCAGCAGCTTGTCCTTCTCGCGAGGTGTCAGCTTCATCGGATATGGGCTTGCAAATAGGGCTTGCGGTGAGGTCGGTCGTGGTGGCGTGGCCTGTCGCGTTGCGGACAATGCGGCCATGCCGGATCAACTGGTCACGGTATCAAGTCCTGCTAACGGTGGGCTTACAGACAGGGGCGGCCGTCGGGTCGTGGTGCCACGCGGCAGCACAGTGTGCGGCGGCGCAATGCAACGCAAGCCGTATGCCATCGCGTCGCGGCCTCGGTGCACAGCGCGCGCGACGCGCTTGCGCACGGGTTTGGGGCATGCGTGCGCGCCACGTTGGTGCGCGTTCGGCGTTCTGAAGGTGAAAACCGAGGCGGGCGGCTTGCCGGGTCGGCCAGGTGCAAGCGTGCGGGTCTTCCGCGCTGCTCAGGTGCTTAGGCGCTCAGGTCGACCAGATTCGCAACGGCACCGCCGCGACGCCATGCACGACCGGCCGCAATTGCAGCCAGCAGCGCGTGAGCGCCTGTTGCAGCGTCTCCATCGAGCGCGACACCGCGCGCACGATCAGCACGCCGTTCGTCACGCACGAGGCGGCGGCGCGCAGCGTATCGTCGAACGGCAGTTGCGCCGAGAGCGACTCGGCGAGCGCGTCGTCGCACGCGGCGCCGACGGCCCATAGCGCGCCGTAGGCGGGAAAGCCGGCGAGCCCTTGCGGGGCATCGCGCAGCGGATCGTTCGCGGCGAGGCTCGCGCGCTCGAACCACAGCAATTCGCCGCGCGCGCCGACGATGCGCGACACCGCACTCAGGCTGCCCGCCGACCAGCGTTCGCCGGCCGCCTGGCGTCCGAGCTGCGTCGCGTCCCAGCCGATCGCGCTCGCGCCGTCGGCGAGCGTCAGCGAAAAATCGAGTTGCGCATGCGCATGATCGAACACGATGTTGTTCTGCGGCAGCCAGTCGAGCTTCGCGTGTTCGCCGACGCGCACCGCAATGCGCTGCCGCGCCGCGCGGCCGTTCGACTTGTACCACTTGGTCGCGCCCGGCGTCGTCAGCACGGCATGGCTGTGCATGCCGAGCGCGACGTCGATGTCGAGCCGGTCGCCGCCCGCGATGCCGCCGGGCGGATGCACGATCACCGCATGGCAGATCGCCTGGCCTTCGGGGTAGAGCGGGCGTTGCACGCGCAATGGCCCATCGTGCAGCCGGTGCGCGAGCGTCGTGCGTGCGTCGCCGTGGGTGAAGCCGAGTTCGAGGCGCGCGTGCCACGGCGCATGGGTGGCGTCATGAGCAGCCGGTTGCGCGGTGACGAGCGTGGCGCGGTTTTCGTGAAGCGACATGCGAGTGGATGGGTGGGCGACGGCGTGGAACGGAGCGGGTCAAACGAGTGCCATGTTAAACCGCAATCAACCCGCGCACGCCATCCGCTTCCATATTCGCGCCTGCGCCGCCCGCGACGATCTCCCCTCGGCTCATCACCCAGTAATGATCGGCGATCGCTTTGGCGAAGTCGTAATACTGCTCGACGAGCAGCACCGTCAGGCCCATGTCCTCGACCAGTTGCCGCAGCGTGCGGCCGATGTCCTGAATGATCGACGGCTGGATGCCTTCGGTCGGCTCGTCGAGAATCAGCAGTTGCGGCTCGCTCATCAGCGCGCGGCCGATCGCGAGCTGTTGCTGCTGACCGCCCGAGAGATCGCCGCCGCGCCGCCCGCGCATGTCCTTGAGCACCGGAAACAGTTCGTAGATGCGCGCGGGGATCTGCTTCGGCGCCTTGCGGCTCGCCGCGCCCACCAGCAGATTTTCCTCGACGGTCAAACGCGGAAAGATATCGCGGCCCTGCGGCACGTAAGCGAGACCCTGCGCGACGCGCGCATGGGTCGGCAGCTTCGTGAGCGGCATGCCGCGCCATGCGATCGCACCACTCTTCGCGGGCACGACGCCCATCAGGCAGCGCAGCAGCGTGGTCTTGCCCACGCCGTTGCGGCCGAGCAGCACCGTGAGCTTGCCCTCGGGCACGCTGAGCTGCACGTCGCGCAGAATGTGGCTGCCGCCGTAGTACTGGTTCAGTCGGTCTACTTCGAGCATGTTCCTGATGTCCTGTCGAATCGTCGTTCAGCGGCCCAGATAAGACTCGATGACGGTCTCGTTCTGCTGCACCTCGTCGAGCGTGCCGTGCGCGAGCACGCGCCCCTCGGCCATGACCGTCACCTTGCCGGTTTCTCCCGCGAGCGCCGCGACGAACTCCATGTCGTGCTCGACGACCATCATCGAGCAGGTGCCGCGCAGCCGGTCGAGCAGTTCGGCGAGCTGCATGGTTTCGTCGTCGGTCATGCCGGCCGCGGGTTCGTCGAGCAGCAGCAGTGCCGGGCGTTGCATCAGCAGCATGCCGATTTCGAGGCGCTGTTTCTGTCCATGCGAAAGCTCGCCCGCGAGCCGCCGCGCTTCGCTTTCGAGCCCGATCAGCGCGAGCGTTTGCTCGATGCGCGCCTGCGCCTCGCGATCGAGCCGTGCGCGCAGCGAGGCCCACCAGCCCTTGTCGGCCTGCATCGCGAGTTCGAGGTTTTCCCATACGGGATGCTGTTCGAACACGGTCGGCTTCTGGAACTTGCGGCCGATGCCTGCGCGCGCGATCGCGGGCTCGTTCATGCGCGTGAGGTCGATCGACTGGCCGAGAAACACCTTGCCGTCGTCGGGCGCGGTCTTGCCGGTGATGACGTCCATCATCGTGGTCTTGCCCGCGCCGTTCGGGCCGATGACGCAGCGCAGTTCGCCCGCGTCGATCGCGAGCGACAATGCGTTGAGTGCGCGAAAGCCCTCGAAGCTCACGGTCACGTCTTCGAGGTAGAGGATCGTGCCGTGCGAGACGTCGATCTCGCCCGGTACGACCGCGTGCCCCATGTTCGCGACGCCGCTCAGCGACGTTTCGGCGGGTGCTTCAGGCAAGGCCAGATCGGCCACCAGCGGGTTTTCGTTCATCATGCGCGGTTCCTTTTGCGCGTCAGCAGCTCGGCGAGCCCCATGATGCCGTTCGGCAACAACAGCGGCACCAGCACGAAAATCAGGCCGAGAAAGAACAGCCAGTACTCCGGAAAGTTCGCCGTGAAAAAGCTCTTCGCGCCGTTCACCGCGAACGCGCCGATGATCGGTCCGATCAGCGTGCCGCGTCCGCCGACCGCGACCCAGATCGCCATTTCGATCGAGTTGCCCGGCGACATTTCGCCCGGATTGATGATGCCGACCTGCGGCACGTAGAGCGCGCCCGCGATGCCGCACAGCACGGCCGACACGGTCCACACGAACAGCTTGTAGGCAAGCGGGCTATAGCCGAGGAACATCAGCCTCGTTTCGCCGTCGCGCACCGCGGTGACGACGCGGCCGAGCTTCGAGGTGACGATCGCGCGCGCGCCGAGGAACGCCGCGATCAGCACCGCGAACGTGATCAGCAGCAAGGCGGCGCGCGTGCCCGGATGCGTGATCGGAAAACCGCCGATGCGCTTGAAGTCGGTGAAGCCGTTGTTGCCACCGAAGCCCGTTTCGTTGCGATAGAACAGCAGCATCGCGGCGAAGGTCATGGCCTGCGTGATGATCGACAGGTACACGCCTTTCACGCGCGAGCGGAACGTGAAGAAGCCGAACACCCACGCGACCACGGCCGGCACCAGCACGACGAGCAGCAGCGCATAGCCGAGATGCTGCGTGCCCTGCCAGTACCACGGCAACCGGTGCCAGTCGAGAAACACCATGAAGTCGGGCAGATCGCTGCCGTACTTGCCGTCGTGGCCGATCGCGCGCATCAGGTACATGCCGATCGCGTAGCCGCCGAGCGCGAAGAACAGCGCATGGCCGAGGCTCAGGATGCCGCAGTAGCCCCAGACGAGATCGAGCGCGAGCGCCGCGATCGCGTAGCACATGAACTTGCCGGTCAGCGTCATCGCGTAGGCGGACAGATGCAGCGCGCTCGTTTCGGGAATCACGAGCGCGGCGAACGGCACGCCGAGGCCGAACACGATGACGAGCGCGATCAGCGCGAGCCACGCGCGGCGCGACAGCAAGGCGGGATGCGGCGGCAGGCCGAGCGCGAAGCCGGCGTTGGCATCGCGTGCGTTGCCCGCGCCGCTGCCTGCCGTGGCGCCGGGCGCATGACCGTCGCGACCGACGCGCGACGGTGCGACGGAAGATGGACTTGCCGGCGAATGCGTCGCTGAGGTCGCCTCCGAGGCGGCCGACGACGTAGTAGAGGAAATTGCCGATGTCATCTCAAGCCTCCGCGCTGCGGCCCTTCAAGGCGAACATGCCCTGCGGACGCTTCTGGATGAACAGCACGATCAGCACGAGCACCGCGATCTTCGCGAGCACCGCGCCCCAGAACGGCTCGATCGCCTTGCTGACGAGCCCGAGGCCGAAGCCGCCGAGCACGGTGCCCGCAAGCTGGCCGACGCCGCCGAGCACGACCGCCATGAACGAATCGATGATGTAGCTCTGGCCGAGGTCGGGCCCGACATTGCCGATCTGCGACAGCGCGCAGCCGCCGAGCCCCGCGATGCCCGCGCCGAACGCGAACGCATACGAATCGACGCGCGCGGTTTTCACGCCGACGCAGGCGGCCATGCGGCGGTTCTGCGTGACCGCGCGCACGAACAGGCCGAGCCGCGTGCGCGTGAGCACGGCCCACGCGATTGCGACGACGACCAGCGAGAACGCGAGAATCGCGAGCCGGTTGTACGGCAGGATCAGGTTCGGCAGCACGGTCACGCCGCCGCTCATCCACGACGGATTGACGACCTGCACGTTCTGCGCGCCGAACAGCATGCGGGTTGCCTGAATCAGGATCAGGCTCACGCCGAAGGTGGTCAGCAGCGTTTCGAGCGGCCGCCCATACAAATGCCTGAGCACGAGCCGTTCGAGCACAATGCCGACGAGCCCCGCCGCGACGAACGCGGCCGGTATCGCGAAGAGCGGATACCAGTCGAACGCGCCGGGCGCGAAGCGCTGAAACAGGTTCTGCACGACATAGCTCGCATACGCGCCGATCATCAGGAATTCGCCATGCGCCATGTTGATGACGCCGATCAGCCCGTACGTGATCGCGAGGCCGAGTGCCGCGAGCAGCAGCACGCTGCCGAGCGACAGCCCCGCGAACAGCGTGCCCGCGATCTGGCTGCGGCGCTGGATCGCCTCGAGTTCGTCGATGCCGCTTTGCGCGGCCGCGCGCACGCGTTCGTCGCTTTCCGCGAACGAGCCGTCCGCTTTCTTCGCGACGAGCGGGCGCAGCAGTTCGTTCATGTCGAGGTCATGGCGCGCGGCAACCAGCCGCACCGCTTCAAGGCGCCTGGCGGGATCGGCGTCGTGCAGCGCGCTCATCGCCCACAGCGTGTCGAGGCGTTGTTTCAGCACCGGGTCGGTTTCCTTCGCGCGGGCCGCGTCGACGAGCGGCTTGAGCGACGGGTCGGGGTTTTGCAGCAGCGCGTCGATGGCCGCCGCGCGCGTGGCCTGGTCGGGCGAGGCGAGTTGCAGGCCCGAGAGCGCGCCCGAGACTTTCGCGCGCAGCAGGTTGTTCAGCGTGACCGGCTGCGCGTCGTTCGCGGCGACGGCCTGGCCCGTCAGTGCGTCGCGTGCGGTGTCGCCGTCCTGCAGCAGCAGGGCGCCCGCGTCGGTGGCGAGCGCGCTGTCGTCGGCGAGTGCCTTGAGCACCGCGAGCGAGGCGGTATCGTGCGTTGCGATCAGCTTGTCGATCGCGGCGGACTTCGCTTCGAAGTCGTCGCCGGCAAGCGGCGCGAGGTCGGCTTGCGTCAACGCGAATGCGGCGGACGGTGCGCCGGTGAGGCACAGCACGAGCAGCAATGCGAGCGAGGCATTGCCGATCGTACGGAATGCGACGCAACGTACGATGCGTGGCGTGAAGCGTCGTCGTGGGAAAGTCGGAAAGGAAAACGCCATGATGGCCTTTTGCACGAGGGGGATTCGATAAGCCGATAAAGCCGGCGAGGGCGGCGCGGTAGCAACCGCGCTTTTAGACGCAAGGCGTTGCGACGCATCGACGCGCGCCGCAACGTCACACACTCGCTTCTGCGGATACGCCACGCGTCACGCAACCCGCGAGCGCCGCAAAAACGCCGGGATCGAGCTGACCACATCCGGCTTGCCCGCATTGCCGGCGATGAACGGGCTCCACGGCTGCGCGCGAACCGGTCCCTTGGTGTGCCACACGACGTTGAACTGGCCGTCCGCGCGTACCTCGCCGATCATCACCGGCTTGTGCAGATGGTGGTTGCCGTCCATCTCGAGCGTGAAGCCCGAGGGCGCGGCGAAGGTCTGCCCGACCATCGCGACGCGCACCTTGTCGACCTCGGTGCTCTTCGCTTTCTCGACCGCCTGCTTCCACATATGAATGCCGACGAAGGTCGCTTCCATCGGATCGTTGGTCACGCGCTTCGTGCCGCCCGGCAGGTTGTTGTCCTTGACCCACGCGGCCCATTGCTTCTTGAACTTCTCGTTGGCCGGATTGCGCAGCGACATGAAGTAGTTCCACGCCGCCAGATTGCCGACGAGCGGCTTCGTATCGATGCCGCGCAACTCTTCCTCGCCGACCGAGAACGCGACGACCGGCACGTCCGAGGCCTTGAGCCCCTGGTTGCCGAGTTCCTTGTAGAACGGCACGTTCGAATCGCCGTTGACGGTCGAGATCACCGCGGTCTTGCCGCCCTGTGAGAAGGTCTTGATGTTCGCGACGATGGTCTGATAGTCGCTATGGCCGAACGGCGTATAGACCTCCTGAATATCGGCTTCCTGCACGCCTTTCGACTTGAGGAACGCGCGCAGGATCTTGTTGGTCGTGCGCGGATAGACGTAGTCGGTGCCGAGCAGGAAGAAGCGCTTCGCGCCGCCGCCTTCGGCGCTCATCAGATACTCGGTCGCGGGAATCGCCTGCTGATTCGGCGCCGCGCCCGTATAGAACACGTTGCGCGACATCTCCTCGCCTTCGTACTGCACGGGATAGAACAGCAGGCCGTTCAATTCCTCGAACACCGGCAGCACCGATTTGCGCGACACCGAGGTCCAGCAGCCGAACACGGCCGCGCACTTCTCCTGCGTCAGAAGCTGGCGCGCTTTCTCGGCGAAGAGCGGCCAGTTCGATGCCGGGTCCACCACCACGGGCTGAATCTGCCGGCCCATCACGCCTCCGTTCCGGTTGATGTCCGCGATCGTCATCAGCGCGGTGTCCTTCAGCGAGGTTTCGGAGATCGCCATCGTGCCCGACAGCGAATGCAGGATGCCGACCTTGATCGGACCGCCATCGGACTGCGCGTGTGCGAACGGCACGCGGCCCGCAAGCGCGAGCGCGCCGGCCATGGAGCCATACTTCAACAGACTGCGACGTTTCATGTGCTTTCCCCTTGCCATTGATGGTCACTGCTTATAAGCGTCGGTTTCAGCCAGCGGGACCTGGACCGTACGACTAGCCGCTCGTCTACTGCAAGGCATATGCCATGTGACGCATCGGGTGCGGGGCGCGCGCGATGCTTGTGGTGGCGCGGCCGGCGGCGGCGCGGGTATCGCGCATTCGCGGGCGGATAGCGGCGCGAATCTGGTGCAGGCGCACGCGCTGTGCCTCGTTCGAGTGCGCGCCGCGCTGTAACGAAGCGTGGATAAGCGTCAGTGGCCGGGAGCGGGCGCAAGCGGCGTGTGTGCGGGTGCATGCGCAGCCGGCGTGTGTGGGGGATGTGTGTTCGGTGAGGGGCGACGATCGCATCGTGCGAGCGCGAGTCGCTATTCGCAAGCAGCTATTCAAGCGAGCTGCGCGCATGGCGCCGCTGTTCGAGCGCGCGCTTCACAAGCTGCGCGACGTGATGTGAGGCGAGGTGACGGACGGGCAGAGGCGGAAGAGTAACGACAACAGCAAAGGTACAAAAAACAAACGGCGCAAGGACTGCCCGCCCTTGCGCCGTTGCAACGCGCTGGTTACCGCGCGTTCAAACTCAATAGCTCCGCCTCAATACGTGGGAACCGACGGATCGACCTGGCGCGACCACGCATCGATGCCGCCTTGCAGATTGAACACGTTCGTATGGCCGCGCGATTCGAGGAACATCGCGACCTGGGCACTGCGCGCGCCGTGATGGCAGATGCAGACGATCTGCGCGTCGTCGTCGAGTTCTTCGCTGCGCGCGGGAATCTCGCGCATCGGAATCGACACGATGCCGGCCATCGACGCCGTTTGCAGTTCCCACGGCTCGCGCACGTCGAGCAGCACGGGCGCGGGACGCGAGGTGTCGGCGAGCCATTCGGCGAGTGCCGGAGCGGTCAGGTTTTGCATCAGCGGGACATCCAGTTCAGGGGACGGCGGCATGTGCGCCGTCCGTCCGGTAAAAAAATGCAGCTAAAAGCCGCTTCAGAACTTGAAGCGCGGCGGTTGCACCGCGTTGGCGAGCGGCTCGATGTAGGTTTCGAACACGTCGGCGATGCGGTACTGCTTCTCGTCGATGCGCGTGATGATTTGCGCCTTCATGACGGGGGCGGTGCCGACGAACGCGGCGAGACGGCCGCCCACCTTCAACTGTTCGAGGATTTCCTGCGGCAGCACCGGCAGGCCGCCCGACACGCAGATCACGTCGTACGGCGCCGCGCCGGCCCAGCCGCGCGCGGCGTCGCCGGTTGCGACTTCGGCGTTCAGCACGCCGTTGGCGATCAGGTTGCTCTTCGCGAGTTCGGCCAGTTCCGGCTCGATCTCGACGCTCAGCACGTGCTGCGCGCGATGCGCGAGCAGCGCCGCCATGTAACCCGAGCCCGCGCCGATTTCGAGCACGCTTTCGTGCTTCTTCACCGCCAGTTCCTGCAGCACGCGCGCCTCGACGCGCGGCGCCAGCATGTGCTGACCGGCCGGCAGCGGCACTTCGAGGTCGGCGAAAGCGAGGTCGCGGTAGGCGGCGGGGACGAAATTCTCACGTTTGACGATCGAGAGCAGATTCAGCACGTCCTGGTCGAGCACTTCCCAGGGGCGGATCTGCTGTTCGATCATGTTGAAACGCGCTTGCTCGATGTTCATGGTGGATTCGGCGGTTTTGGTTTGGCGAGCGGGCGGGGAGCCGCGGACTGTTGACCTGACTGTGCCGCGGCTTGGTTGCCGGCGGGCGCGGCTTCGCGGGAAAGCCTTCGGAGTTGCGGGCCGCGTCAGGGTAGCGGCGCGATTGTACCAAATGGCGGCAGTTCGCCGGACTTCGGCGGCTAATCGGCAGCCAATCGGCGAGCAGGCGGCACGCGGGCGGCCGGTAAGCGGTCAGTCGTCCGCCCGCCCGGGGCCGGCCGTGCGCGGCGCCCCCCGTGTTAATCCCTAGCGATCGGTTCTTGCGATTCGCCGCGTCATCGCGCAAAAATGTAATCGATTACATTTTTGCGCGAGCCCCTGTGTCCAGAACTTCGTCGAAGTCGTCTCCGGCCGCGCCGGCCACCGCGAGCGGGACGGCTTCCGAGGTCGCCGGCGCGTCGCTGCGCGCGGCCGGCGACATCTCGATTGCGGGCGTCGCGCAGCAGGCGGGCGTCTCGGTCGCGACGGTCTCGCGCGTCTTGAACGGCCACGAGAACGTGCGGGCCGCGACGCGCGACAAGGTGCTCGCCGCGATCGACGCGAGCGGCTATCGCGTCAACGAACTCGCGCGCAATCTGCGCACGGCGGAAAGCCGCCTGCTGCTGACGATGGTCCCCGACTTCGGCAATCCGTTCTACGCCGAGATCGTGCGCGGCATCGACAGCGTCGCGCGTCAGCACGGCTACTTCATGCTGTTGTGCGACACCGGCGCGGACCCGGGCCGCGAGCGCAGCTATTTCGACATGCTGCGCCGCCGCCGCGCCGACGGCGCGATCTGCCTCGATCCGGACACGATCCAGCAGGCGCTCGGCGAGGCCTCGCAGGCGCTGCCGTGGGTCGCCTGCTGCGAGTTCGACCCGGCGGTGGGCGTGCCGTATGCCGGCATCGACAACTACCGCGCGGCCGGCGACGCGGTTCGGCATCTGCTCGCGCGCGGCCATCGGCGCATCGGGCTCATCAATTCCGACGTCGGCTATCTGTATGCGCGGCAGCGCCAGCAGGGCTATCTCGATGCGCTCGCCGAGGCCGGCATCGCGCCGGACCCGCGCTGGCGCATGAACCTGAACAGCCTCGACTACGAAGCGGGCGCCTCGGCCGCGGTCACGCTGATGCAGCAGCCCGCCGCGCCGAGCGCGATCTTCGCGGTGTCGGATACGCTCGCGATCGGCGTGATCCACGGTTTGCGCAGCGTCGGCAAGCGCGTGCCCGACGACGTCGCCGTGGTCGGCTTCGACGATATTTCGCTCGCCGCGCAGATCGATCCGCCGCTCACGACGATCGCGCAGCCGATGCGCGAACTCGGCGAAACGGCCGCGCGCCTGCTGCTGCAACGACTCGCGAATCCGCAGGCCAGCGTGCCGGGCGTGCTGCTGCCGCATCGCCTCGTGATTCGCGGGAGTGCCTGAGCCATGAGCCTCGCGATCCGCTTCGACGACATCCGCAAGGACTTCGGCCCCGTGCGCGTGCTGCACGGCGTGAGCTTCGAGATCGCACCGGGGCGCATCTACGGCTTGCTCGGCGAGAACGGCGCGGGCAAGTCGACGCTGATGAAAATCCTCGCCGGTTACGAAACGGCCACGTCGGGCAGCGTGCTCATCGACGGTCACGCGCGGCGCTTTAGCGGTTCGCGCGACGCCGAGGCGCAAGGCATCGTGCTGATCCACCAGGAGTTCAACCTCGCCGAGCATCTGACGATCGCGCAGAACATGTACCTCGGCCACGAGAAGCGGCGCGGCTGGTTCGTCGACGATGCCGCGATGCGCGCCGACGCCGCGCGCTATCTCGCGCAGGTCGGGCTCGAGCGCGCGCCCGACACGAAGGTGCGCGAGCTGATCGTCGCGGAAAAGCAGATGGTCGAGATCGCGAAGGCGCTGTCGCGGCGCGCGCGTCTGCTCATCATGGACGAGCCGACCGCGACATTGACGCCCGCCGAAACCGAACGGCTCTTCGCGCTGATGGCGAAGCTCAAGGCCGACGGCGTGACGATCGTCTACATCTCGCACAAGCTCGACGAAGTCGAGCGCATCACCGACGAGGTGATCGTGATGCGCGACGGCCGCTTCGTCGCGCGCGGCGAGACCGCAGGGCTTGCGCGCCAGCAGATGGCGAACCTGATGGTCGGGCGCGAGCTGTCCGATATGTTCCCCGACAAGGCGACCGCGCCCGCCGATGCGCCGGTTGCGTTGCGCGTGAACGGCCTCACGGTGCCCGACTGGGTCGAGGACCTGAGCTTCGAGGTGCGCGCCGGCGAAGTGCTCGGCTTCGCGGGGCTGGTCGGCGCAGGCCGCACCGAGGCGTTCGAGGCGCTCATCGGCTTGCGCAAACGCACGGGCGGCCGCCTCGACATCGCGGGCCGGCCCGTCGATCTGAAAAGCCCGCGCGAGGCGATGCGCCACGGCCTCACGTATCTGAGCGAGGACCGCAAGGGCAAAGGCCTGCACGTCGATCTGAACCTGCAGGACAACCTCACGCTGATGACGCTCGAACGCTACGCGCATCCGCTGCTCGACCTGAAGGCGGGCCGCGCGGCCTTGCAGAAAGCGGTCGGCGAATTCGGCATTCGCACGGGCGACCTGTCGAGCCGCGCGCGCATGCTCTCGGGCGGCAACCAGCAGAAGCTCGCGCTCGCGAAGTTTCTGCAACCGGACCCGAGCGTGATCGTGCTCGACGAGCCGACGCGCGGCGTCGACGTCGGCGCGAAGCGTGACATCTACTTTCTGATTCATCGTCTCGCCGCGCAGGGCCGCGCGGTGATCGTCATTTCATCCGAACTGATCGAGCTGATCGGCTTGTGCCATCGCGTCGCCGTGATGCGCGCGGGACGCCTGCAAGCGACGCTCGCGCTCGACCATCTGACCGAAGAGGAGTTGATCGCCCATGCGACCGGCACCCACTGAAGCCGTGCCATCACGCCGCGCGCTGCGCGTCGCGCAGCGGCTCTATACGCTCGGGCCGCTCGTCGGGCTGATCGCGCTGTGCATCGTCGGCACGCTGCTCAATCGCGATTTCGCGACGCTCGACAACCTCATGAACGTGCTCACGCGCACGTCGTTCATCGGCATCATCGCGGTCGGCATGACCTTTGTGATCATTTCGGGCGGCATCGATCTGTCGGTCGGCTCGATGGCCGCGCTGATCGCGGGCAGCATGATCTGGCTCATGAACGCGCTGGCGGCGGGCACGGCAGGCCATGCGTTGCCGCCGTTGCTGATCGTGACGATCGGCATCGTCGCGGCGCTCGTGCTTGGTGCGCTGTTCGGCTGCGCGCACGGATTGCTGATTACAAAAGGGCGCATCGAGCCGTTCATCGTTACGCTCGGCACGCTCGGGATTTTTCGCGCGGTGCTGACATGGCTCGCCGACGGCGGCGCGTTGACACTCAATGATTCGTTATCCGATCTGTATGGCCCGGTCTATTACGCGAGCCTGTTCGGCGTGCCGGTGCCGATCTGGGTGTTTCTCGTGGTCGCGGCGGGCGGCGCGCTGATCCTCAATCGCACCGCGTTCGGCCGCCATGTGCAGGCGATCGGCTCGAACGAACAGGTTGCGCGCTATGCGGCGATTCGCGTCGATACCGTGAAGATCGTCACGTATGTGCTGCTCGGGATGTGCGTGGGCGTGGCGACGGTGCTGTATGTGCCGCGCCTCGGCTCCGCGACGCCGACCACCGGCCTGTTGTGGGAGCTCGAAGCGATTGCTTCGGTGGTGGTCGGCGGCACCGCGCTCAAGGGCGGCGAGGGGCGCGTGATCGGCACCGTGATCGGCGCGATCCTGCTTTCGGTGATCGCGAACATCCTGAACCTGACCAGCATCATCAGCGTGTATCTGAATGCGGCAGTGCAGGGCGTCGTGATTATTTTCGTCGCGTTCGTGCAGCGTGGAAGGCGGTAGTGGGGCGCTGCCGGTTGGAAGCGCGGCGGGTAGGGGCCGTAGTGAAGCAACCATGAAGCAGCAATGAAGCCGTAGCCAGGCAACCGCCAAGCAACCGCAGTGCGGCCACGGTGATGAAGCAACGGCAGTGCGGACGCAGCGAAAAGCAGCAAAAGAAAGCAGCAAAAAAAGCGGCAAAAAAAGCAGCAAACGCAACGACGGCAATCTGAACGCAGGTCCGAAAAACGGGGCGCCCCGAGCGCCTCAACATTGGAGACACACCATGAAGCAGGTCATTCGAGCGATCGGCGCCGGCATGCTGGCGTTGGGAATACTGGGCACGGCGGGCGCGGCGCGCGCCGACGACAAGGTCACGCTAGGCGTCGCGATTCCGACGGCCGATCACGGCTTCACGGGCGGCATCGTCTGGTGGGCCAACAAGGCGAAGGCCGATCTCGAGAAAGCGCATCCCGATCTGAAGGTGATCGTGAAGACCGCGGCCAACTCGCCCGAGCAGGCGAACCAGTTGCAGGACCTCGTGACCGTCAACAAGATCAACGCGCTAGTGATCTTTCCGTATGAATCGGCTTCGCTCACGCAACCGGTCGAGCAGGTCAAGAAGAAAGGCGTGTACGTGACCGTGGTCGATCGCGGCCTCACGAACACGAGCGCACAGGATGCCTATGTGGCCGGCGACAACACCGCGTTCGGCCGGATTCCCGCCGAGTATCTGGCGAAGTCGCTCGGCGGCAAGGGCAATATCGTTGCGCTGCGCGGCATTCCGACCACGCTCGACAACGAGCGCTGGACCGCGTTCACGAATGTGATCAAGAACTATCCGGACCTGAAGATTCTCGACGCGAAGTACGCGAACTGGAATCGCGACGATGCGTTCAAGGTGATGCAGGACTACCTGACGCGCTTCAAGCATATCGACGCCGTGTGGGCCGCCGACGACGACATGGCGGTCGGCGTCGTCAAGGCGATCGATCAGGCGAAGCGCAACGACATCAAGATCGTGTTCGGCGGCGCGGGCTCGAAAGGCATGGTGAAGAACGTGATGGATGGTGCGCCGATGATCCAGGCCGACGTGTCGTACTCGCCGAAATTCATCTACGACGCGATCAAGCTCACGGCCGAAGCGCGGTTAAAGGGCGAGAAGCTGTCGGCCACGACGATCATTCCGTCGGTGCTGATTACGAAGGAAAACGCGCAGCAGTTCTATTTCCCGGACTCGCCGTTTTAAGTTAGGCGGCGCTCGGGCGACGCTGCGAGCGGCACGTTGGGTGCCATCTTGCGTTCCGCCCGGAGCATCGCGGCGCTGATCGTTTAACGCGCGCGGGAGCGTCCCGTTCATCCTGAAGGGAACGCGACCCGCGCGCGCCAGGTTCGAGGAACCGTACGATGAAAACCATCAAAGGTCCGGCGATCTTTCTCGCGCAGTTCATGGGCGACGAAGTGCCGTTCGACAATCTCGCGCATCTTGCGAACTGGGCGGCCGGTCTCGGCTTCAAGGGCGTGCAGGTGCCGTGCGATCCGCGCCTGATCGATCTCGAGAAAGCGGCCACGAGCGACGCGTATTGCGACGAGTTGCGCGAGACCGTCGATGACGTGGGCGTGGAGATTACCGAGCTGTCGACGCATCTGCAAGGACAACTGGTCGCCGTGCATCCCGCCTACGACGCGCTGTTCGACGGCTTTGCCGCGCCGCACGTGCGCGGCGATCCGGCCGCGCGCACGCAATGGGCGATCGCGCAGATGAAGCTCGCCGCGCAAGCATCGCGCCGCCTGGGATTGAGCACGCACGTGTCGTTTTCCGGCGCGCTCGCGTGGCCGTATCTGTATCCGTGGCCGCAGCGTCCGGCCGGTCTCGTCGAGGCCGCATTCGACGAACTCGCGCGCCGCTGGACGCCGATTCTCGATGCGTTCGATGCAGCCGGCGTCGACGTCTGCTACGAACTGCATCCGGGCGAGGACCTGCACGACGGCGTGAGCTTCGAGCGCTTTCTCGACGCGGTGAAGCAGCACGCGCGCGCGAACATTCTCTACGACCCGAGCCACTTCATGCTGCAACAGCTCGATTACCTTGCGTTCATCGACATCTATCACGAGCGCATCAAGGCGTTTCATGTGAAGGACGCCGAGTTCCGGCCGACCGGCAGGCAGGGCGTGTACGGCGGCTATAGCGGCTGGGTCGAGCGCGCGGGACGCTTCCGCTCTCTCGGCGATGGACAGATCGACTTCGGCGCGATCTTCTCGAAGATGGCGCAATACGATTTTCCGGGCTGGGCGGTGCTCGAATGGGAGTGCGCGCTGAAGCATCCGCACGACGGCGCGCGCGAGGGCGCGGAGTTTATCCGGCGGCACGTCATCCGCGTGGCCGAGCATGCGTTCGACGATTTCGCGGGCAGTGGCGTCGATGCCGTGCGGTTGAAAAGCGTGCTTGGGATTTGAGGGTGGGTTGTGCCGCGCGGGTTGCACGGTAGGGCTATTCGTAGATTGGCAGGCGCGGCGGCGGTCCGTGAGCGCGGTGATAGAGAGCGGGTGACAAGGAGCGGGTGACAGCAGCGCGCGGTGACAGAGGGCCCGCGCGAAGGAAGGACAGAAGGCGCGGTGGCGCGCACTGTGGCCGCGTGCCACACCTACCTACGCACGCGTCGCGCCGTCCAAACACAAAGACAAAGGAAGGAGAGGAAATCCGATGCCACAAAAAAAGCTCAGGCTCGGCATGGTCGGCGGCGGGCAGGGCGCGTTCATCGGCGCGGTGCACCGGATCGCCGCGCGGCTCGACGATCGCTTCGAACTCGTTGCGGGCGCGTTGTCGTCCGATCCCGAGCGCGCGCGGACGAGCGCACTCGAAGCCGGCATCGCGCGCAGCTATGCGGACTGGCGCGAGATGGCGCGCGCCGAAGCCGCGCGCGATGACGGCATTGACGCGGTGGCGATCGTCACGCCGAATCATCTACATGCGCCAGTCGCGACGGCGTTTCTCGAAGCGGGCATCCACGTGATATGCGACAAGCCGCTCGCGGTGTCGCTCGCCGAAGGCGAGGCCCTCGCGCAACTCGCGCGCGCGAGGCAGCTGCTGTTCGCGCTCACGCATACGTATTCGGGCTATCCGCTCGTGCGCCATGCGCGCGAACTGGTCGAGCGCGGCGAGTTGGGCGAGATCCGCGTCGTGCAGGTCGAATACGCGCAGGACTGGCTCGCCGAACCGATCGAAGCGACCGGCGCGAACAGGCAGGCCGGCTGGCGCACGGACCCGGCGCTCGCGGGACCGGCGGGCTGTCTCGGCGACATCGGCACGCACGCGTATCACCTCGCCGTCTTCGTCACGGGGATGCTGCCGCGCGAACTTTCCGCCGAGCTGCATACCTTCGTGCCGGGGCGCCGCCTCGACGATCATGTGCAGGCGCTGCTGCGCTATGCGAACGGCGCGCGCGGCATGCTGTGGGCGAGCCAGGTGGCGAGCGGCGCGGAGAACGCGTTGCGGCTGCGCGTCTACGGCACGAAGGCGGGTCTTGCGTTCGATCAGGAGCAGCCCAACGAATTGTGGTTCACGCCGCTCGGCGGCACGGCCGAGCGATTGACGCGCGGGCGCGTGAACAGCGCGGTGGCCGCGCATGCGACGCGCGTGCCGCAGGGGCATCCGGAAGGGTATCTCGAAGCGTTCGCGCAGTTGTACAAGGACGCGGCCTTGCAGATCGACGCGTTGAACGAGGGCCGCGAGCCGCCGCCCGAAAGCCGGCTGCTGACGACGGTCGACGATGGCGTGGACGGCCTGCGCTTTATCGAGGCCGTGCTCGCGAGCAGCGCGGCGGATGGGCAGTGGCAGGAGATCGCGGCGGGGTGAGTGGGGTGGTGGTTGGGGGCGAGTGGGTTGGCTTGCCTTGCCTCGTCGTTGGCGATGGCGCTGGCATTGAGCCGTAAGGCCGCGATGTGGCGCGATGCTTTGTGATGTCGCCAATGCGTTGCGCGGCGCCTGCGTGACACCGCTGCCGCGTTACTCGCCCTTGCTCTTTTTGATCTGCGCTTCGAACGCGACGTCGAGCTTGCTGGCCTTGCGCGGTTTCTGCGGACCGAACGCGTCGACGAATTTGACGAAGTCGTCGAGCGCGAGCGGCTCGGAGACCTTTTTATCGACGCCGCTCGCTTTATCGACCAGATAGAACAGGCCGCCAGACAGGCTGATCGCGGCAAAGCGGGGATTGCCGCTGCGCGTTTTCAGCCGCTCGACGGCATGGATGGCTCGGGTGGTGCGCATGATGGACTGCTGAGTGGGAAAAGACTGCTACTTTAACAATTTCGCGGACGTTCCGCGTTTGTGCGCGTTTGTGCGGATAGGGCGCTGGGTGGCTGCGTGAAGGTGACGATGTCAATCTAACGATTCCGAAGGGGTCTCAATTTCAAGCGAGTCAAACTCGACGATAAGCTCCGCCACGCATGTCGAGAAAAGTTGCGCGAGTTTGCCGGGTTGGTTATCGGTCCATCGTTCGGCTGTGGCTAACCTTCGTTGTGCTTTCTCGTAACGCTCTGTTCCCTCTTCCAGCATGTCGATTGCGTAAACGATGTTTTGAAGACCGAGATTCTCGACAATGCACCGACTCATTCCGACGAATGAAAGCGACGCACGCCGATTCTGCAAATACAGGCTCAGTGTGAGCGTTTCGCGCTCCGTCGACACATGGAGGGTGTCCATATACCAGTCGTGGAAGTGATTGAAGGCGTTCAGCTTGTCCATGCGTTGTCACCACGGAAGGATCGGTACAGGGTTGCCGAGGTCTCGGACCTTGCCGTCCCGGCATGGCGATGGTTCCATCGGGCAGCACGTCGCAGAGGCGGACGGGTGACCCCATCATCATGGGCCATGACGCGCGGTGCGTGAGCGGCAGGTTATGTCTGTAACGGCTTGTCGATGGGCTCTTGCATAACCGGGATGTACTGCCTGACGTCGGGTTGCCCGAGAGCAATCAGGTTGAGCATGGCGACGCCAAGCCGGCGAGCAAATTCATCATCGAGCCGGTAATCGAAACTGTCCAGAAGGATGGGCATTTCGAGTTGACCGGCAGTTACCGTGGCGATCCTGGTTTGATCGACGGCATGAACGATGAATCTTTGTTGATCTTCGGCGCAAGTCAATATCACTGAATATGGCGTGTGGCTGGCCATCAATATCCCCTGCATTGTTGGTAACGATCAAACGCATTCTGCTCGCACAGAACCTGGCCGCGAGCGTTGCCTATGGCACGGCGCAACGCGGGAACGATGATGGCATTTCTGAGCATTCCCCTTGGACGCTTACTCCCCGGTCCTGGTTGCTAAGCCATCGTTTTTCCAGTTGACGGGCTCTGCTGTCGTTATCTGCAAACGCTCACGCAATTCCGGGTGGACGCCAGCCTGTACGAGTATCGCCAGGCCGCCGAGCTTACGCGCGTCTTCGTCGGTGAGTGGGCGCATGCTGTGATCGGCTTCGTCGGGAGGAACTCGCATCCCGCCTGTGCGTGCCAGTGCGTTATCAATGACACCTTGCACTTCCCGCCGGAACACGTTGCATATCATGAGTTGCTGCGCGTCTTCGTCATAAAAAATGATGCTGGCGCGTGGTGGTTTTTTCATGTTAATAGCCTCTGCAAGTTTGATAGTTGACGAAAGGTCGCTGAGAGCAAAGGGCATAGGTTCGGTTGTCCCGGTACATGGCGCGAGCAAAAGAGCATTCTTCCATTTCGGTTTCGTATATCACGTGACACTCTTCTTCGTCGGCCTCACTGACGCCACGCGCAGCTAACTCCTGTAGATCGCCGAGCGAAGCATCCTCTTTGTATTCGAACGGCTGCGCATTGCCGAGTGGCGTCGATACCGGTACGGCGATGGTTCCATCGGGCCGTACGTCGCCGGGGCGGGAAAACCAGATCGCGAGGTCATCATCGGATGCTAGCCGTGGCAATCGCGGGCGCTCGAATGCACGAGCGGTACGCGCCAGGCGTTGCTCGGGCCGGAATAGTTGCGACGGCGAGAAGGTTTCATGCTATGGCCGGGGCGGCTGTTCGATACGCACACTCCGTCCACCCGAGGCATGCGGCTTCGCCGCGACGGCAATCACATCGCCGCACTCGACGGCGGTCCGCAGCATCCGGGCGAGTTGAGCCGGTGCAGCACCGCTCACGTATGCGCAGCCGGGCGCTTTGCGCATGAACGCGACGAGCCGTGCCAATTGGTGCGTGTCGTGCGTCAGTTCCCCTGAGCTTGCCGAAGTAATGAGCTGGCGGCCGGCACGTGCCTCATCGCTGAAAGTATTGCCGCGATATTCGTGCCGCGTATAAAGCGTGCAGCTCCGATGAGTTCCAACCTTGAATTCGATCGCCATCCGCCGTCCATACCCAAGTCAGATCAGCGGGCAAACCTATCATGGCGTCGAATCACGTATGACAAAAGAATGAATCCCTGAAACCACTGCGCACCCCGCAATACTGGCTGGCAGCCGCAGGAACACGCTATGCCGCGAGTGAGAGCATCTCGCAACATCGTGGACAACTGTCAACGAAAGCAGACCGAGATCAGCCCGCCGCGCTCGACCGGAAGGTTCGAATCGCCGACAATCGGCGGCATTGCCGACGACCGAGGCCCGAGACGCCCGAGGTCGCGGCGCACCATGGAGCGAAACCGGCGATGAACCTCGACCCTCTCAGCGACGACAAGATCATCGCTTCCTGGCAGCGCAACGCGTCGCCGTGGATGAATGCGGTGCGCGCGGGCGAAATCGAAAGCCGGCGCCTTGTCACCGATCAGGCCGTGCTCGATGCCGTATTGGCGTGCGAACCGGCCACCGTCCTCGATCTGGGCTGCGGCGAAGGCTGGCTCGCGCTTACGCTGCAACGCCGCGGAATCGGCGTGACGGCGGTGGATGCGATCGCCGGACTGGTGCATGCCGCGACCGCCGCCGGCGTGCTCGACGGCAGAATCCTGTCGTACGAAGAGATCGCGGCGGGCCGGCTCGCCATGCGTGCCGACGTCGTGGTCTGCAATTTTTCGCTGCTCGGCAAGGAATCGGTCGACGGGCTGCTGCGCGCCGTGCCGATGCTGCTCGCTCCCGGCGCAAGCCTGATCGTGCAGACGCTGCATCCGCTCGTCGCATGCGGCGACTTGCCGTACGTCGACGGCTGGCGGCCGGGTTCGTGGGCGGGGTTCGGCGACGCATTCACCGACGCGCCGCCGTGGTATTTCCGGACCTTGCAGACGTGGCTCGAACTGATGGCGGCGAGCGGGCTGTTGCTGCGGGAGATGCGGGAGCCGGTGCATCCGCACACCGGCAAGCCGGCCTCGGTGATTTTTCGCGCTCAGGTGCGGGAATAGCTGGCGAGTGCCGGGCGTAGGGTAGGGCGCGGCTGCAAGGCGCTCCCGCTTGCGAGCAAGCCCGGGCCGTTCGATGTCTTCACGTTTGACGATGGCGGGAAGCGCACCCAATAGCACCGAACAGTACCAGGCGGGGCGGCGGCATCCGGACAGACCATAGCCCCCATCAACCGCACACCCCTCAACACATAAGCCGCGCGGTCACTGGCTCAGATAAACGAACTTGCCGTCCCTGATGATGCCCATCACGCTCGCGCGCTGATCGAGCCCGACGTGGTCCTGCGGGCTCGTATTGACGACGCCGTTCGGCACCACGAGTTCATGCGCGTGTTCGAGTTCCTCGCGCAGCGCGACGCGAAACGCCGGCGTGCCCGGCTGCGCGGTTTTCAACGCGCGCGCGACCGCATCCTGCAAGCGCGGATACACACCGGCCGCATCGCCGGCGAACTGCGTCACGCTGCCCGGGCCGTACTTCGCCTCGTACGCGTCGACGAACGCGAGCGCCGCTTTCTTCGACGGATGATCGGCCGGCAGCGAGCGCGCGACCACGACCGGCTGCGTCGGGAACAGCGTGCCTTCCACGTCCTTGCCGCCGAGCTTGATGAATTCGGGCGTGGCGATGCCGTGCGTCTGATAGATCGGCCCCTTGTAGCCGCGCTCGATCAGCGTGCGCTGCGGCAGCACGGTCGGCGTGCCCGCGCCGGCGATCAGGATCGCGTCGGGCTTCGCGGCCATCAGCTTGAGAATCTGGCCGGTCACACTCGCGTCGGTACGGTTGTAGCGCTCGGTCGCGACCAGTTGAATATGGCGCAGCGCCGCGAACTTGCTGAACTCGTTGAGCCAGCTTTCGCCGTAGGCATCGGCGAACCCGATGAAGCCGACCGTCTTCACGTTGTGGTTCGACATGTAGCGCGTCATCACGTCGGCCATCGCGCTGTCGGTCTGCGCCATCTTGTAGGCCCAGACCTTCTTGCCTTCCTGCGGCTCGACCACGCTGGCCGAGCCGATCAGCGTAATCATCGGCGTCTGGCTTTCGGCGACCGGATCGAGCGCGGCCATCGCGGCCGGCGTGATGTTCGGCCCGACGATCACGTCGACGTGGTCCTCGTTGATGAGCTTGCGGATGTTGCGCACGGCGACGCCGGGGTCGGAGGCGTCGTCGAGGAAGATGTAGTCGGCTTTCTGGCCGGCGATCGTCTGCGGCCACATCAGCATCGCGTCCTTGCTCGTGATGCCGATCACGGCGGCCGGCCCCGTGTTCGACAGGTCGATGCCGACCTTGAGGTCGGCGTGCGCGGCGCTCGCGGCGAGCAGCGCACCGGCGGCGGCGAGGCCGCGCAAGGTGTTTCGAAGCGTGTTGTTATGCAACGTCATGAGAAAGGTCTCCGTAGCGGAAAGCGGGATTCAAACGGAATCGGGAAGCGGGAATCAGATAGAAGCGGAAATTAGAAAGCGGGAACCGGAAAGCAGGGCGCAATCAGCGCGGTTCCCGCCGCCATCAAAGTTCGTAGGTTTCGTGCTCGCCCTTGAGCGCCTGCTCGATCAGCTTGCGGTTCAGGCTCGGCGACAGCAGTTCGACGAGCGTGTACACGTAGCTGCGCAGATACGCGCCCTGTTTCAGCGCGACGCGCGTCACGTTGCTGCCGAACAGATGGCCGACCGGCATCGCGCGCAGATGGCGGTCGCGCTCGGCGTTGAACGCGATGTCGGCCATGATGCCGACGCCGAGCCCGAGTTCGACGTAGGTCTTGATCACGTCGGCGTCGATCGCTTCGAGCACGATGTCGGGATGCAGCCCGCGCAGGCGGAACGCCTCGTTGATCTTCGAGCGGCCGGCGAACGCGTTGTCGTAGGTAATCAGCGGGTACTGGGTCAGATCGTCGAGCGAGAGCAGCTTGCGCTCGATCAGCGGATGGTCCGGCTGCATCACCGCGAGGTGGTGCCACTGGAAGCACGGCAGCGAGACCAGATCCTTGTAGTTGGAGATCGCCTCGGTGGCGATCGCGAGGTCGGCCTGGTCGTGCAGCACCATCTCGGCGACCTGGGTCGGGCTGCCTTGCAGAATCGAAAGGTGGACCTTCGGGAAGCGCCGCTTGAACTCGGCGATCGCGCCCGGCAGCGAGTAGCGCGCCTGGGTGTGGGTCGCGGCGATCGTCAGGTTGCCCTGGTCCTGCGCCGCGTAATCCTTGCCGACGCGCTTGAGGCTTTCCACTTCCTGGAGGATTTTTTCGATCGATTGCAATATGATGCGGCCCGGCTCGGTCAACGAGCGCACGCGTTTGCCGTGGCGCGTGAAGATTTCGACGCCGAGCTCGTCTTCGAGCTCGATGATTGCCTTCGAGACGCCCGGCTGGCTTGTGAACAGCGCCTTGGCGGCTTCGGTGAGGTTGAAGTTCTGCCGCACTGCCTCGCGGACGAAGCGGAATTGGTGCAGATTCATATATAACCTCTGCGCATATAAAAAGAATTTTTTAGTCGTTTGAAATATAAGGCGAGTTTATTACGATCTGTCCAACTTTTTCAATATGGATATCTGTATTTGTCATAAGCAAATAAGCGATGGGTCTAAACCCTTGCTTGCGGCAGCTGACAAACACCGGTATTCGAGCCGCGGCGGAAACCGGACCGCCGTGTGTCACGCAAAGTTTCGAAAAATTGGGGTCCCCGAATGTACCAATACGATCAGTACGACCAGACCATCGTCGATGAACGGGTCGCGCAATACGCCGATCAGGTTCGCCGCCGCTTGTCGGGCGAATTGAGCGAAGAGGAGTTCCGTCCGCTGCGCCTGCAGAACGGCCTGTACTATCAGCGCCACGCGTACATGCACCGCATCGCGATTCCGTACGGCAACCTGCGCAGCGACCAGATGCGCGTGCTCGCGCAGATCGCGCGCGAACACGACCGCGGCTACGGCCATTTCTCGACGCGCTCGAACATCCAGTACAACTGGATCAAGCTCGAGGAAACGCCGGAAATCCTGCGCAAGCTCGCCAGCGTGCAGATGCACGGCATCCAGACCTCGGGCAACTGCATCCGCAACATCACCGCCGATCAATTCGCCGGCGTCGCGCCCGACGAAGTGATCGACCCGCGTCCGTGGGCCGAAATCCTGCGTCAATGGTCGACGTTCCACCCCGAATTCGCGTGGCTGCCGCGCAAGTTCAAGATCGCCGTGTCGGGTTCGAAGGAAGACCGCGCGGCCGTGCAGATTCACGACATGGGCGTGTATCTGAAGAAGAACGAGCAGGGCGACGTGGTGGCCGATATTCTGGCCGGTGGCGGCCTGGGCCGCACGCCGATCGTCGGCGCGATCATCCGCCGCGACCTGCCGTGGCAGCATCTGCTGACCTACTGCGAAGCCGTGCTGCGCGTCTACAACCGCTACGGCCGCCGCGACAACATGTACAAGGCGCGCATCAAGATTCTCGTGAAGGCGCTCTCGCCGGAGAAATTCTCGGCGCAGGTCGAGGAAGAATGGCAGCACCTGAAGGACGGTCCGTCGACGCTGACGCAGGCCGAAGTGGATCGCGTGGCGCAATACTTCGTACCGCCCGCCTACGAGAAGCTGGCCGACACCGACGCATCGTTCGAGAAGCATCTGCTCGAAAACCGCGCGTTCGCGCGCTGGGTCGAGCGTAACGTGCGTCCGCACAAGGTGGCGGGCTACGCCTCGGTGACGCTGTCGCTGAAGCCGACCACGATCGCCCCGGGCGACGCGACCGACGCGCAGATGGAAGCGGTCGCCGATTGGGCCGACGAATACTCGTTCGGCAAGATTCGCGTGTCGCACGAACAGAACCTGATTCTCGCCGACGTCAAGAAGCGCGACCTGTTCGCGGTCTGGGAAAAGGCCAAGGCGCAAGGCTTCGCGACGCCGAACGTCGGTCTCTTGACCGACATCATCGCGTGCCCGGGCGGTGACTTCTGCTCGCTCGCGAATGCGAAGTCGATCCCGATCGCGCTCGCGATCCAGGAACGCTTCAGCGATCTCGACTACGTGTACGACCTCGGCGACGTGTCGCTGAACATCTCGGGCTGCATCAACGCGTGCGGGCATCACCACGTCGGCAACATCGGCATTCTGGGCGTCGACAAGGACGGCTCGGAGTGGTACCAGGTGACGCTCGGCGGCGAGCAGGGCACGGGCGCGACCGGCGCTCACCTCGGCCGCGTGATCGGCCCGTCGTTCTCGGCTGAGGAAATGCCGGACGTGATGACAAAGGTGATCGACACCTTCGTGGAAAACCGCCAGGAAGGCGAGCGTTTCATCGATACCTACAACCGTATCGGCATCACCCCGTTCAAGGAGCGCGTGTACGCCGCGCGTCAACCGGCTCACGCGTAACCGCGAAAGGATACTGAACAGATGGCTTCTATCATCAAGAACCGCGCGATCGTCAACGACGACTGGACGGTCGTGCGCCCCGCGGAAGACGGCGCTTTGCCGGCGGCGAGCGAACTGCCGGCCGGCAAGGTGATCGTGCCGCTGGCGCTGTGGCAGGCCGAGCGCGACGCGCTCGTCGCCGCGCGCGGCATGGCGGAACTCGGCGTGTGGCTCGCGCCGGACAGCGAACCGGCGGATATCGTCGGCGATTTCGACAAGCTGGCATTGATCGCGGTGGACTTCCCGGTGTTCCGCGACGGCCGCGGCTACAGCATCGGCCGCCTGCTGCGCGAGCGCTATGGCTACAAGGGCGAGCTGCGCGCGATCGGCGACGTGCTGCGCGACCAGATTACGTTCATGTTTCGCTGCGGCTTCGACGCCTACGCGCTGCGCGCCGACAAGGACTTCGACGACGCGCTAAAGGCGTTCGACGAATTCAGCGTGCAGTACCAGGGCGCCGTCGATAACCCGTCGCCGCTGTTCCGCCGCCGCGCGGCACAGGCCGGCGCCGGCAAGGTGCCGGCATGAACACCGCCGCGCAAACGCTGGGCCCGGAGCTTGCCGCGAAAGTTGAGCGCCTCGACACGCTGCTCGATTCGATCGCCGCGCGTCACGCCAACGTGAAGCTCGCGAGCAGCCTCGCGGCCGAAGACATGCTGCTCACGCACGCGATCCTCTCGCGCGGCGTGAAGATCGGCATCTTCTCGCTGAACACGGGCCGTCTGCACGCGGAAACGCTCGGCATGCTCGAGCGCGTGAAAGAGCGCTACGGCTACGACATCGAGCAGTTTCATCCGCAGGTGGCCGCGGTCGAGCAGTACGCGAGCGAGCACGGCCTGAACGCGTTTTACGAAAGCGTCGAGCTGCGCAAGCGCTGCTGCGAGATCCGCAAGGTCGAGCCGCTCAATCGCGCGCTCGCCGACGTCAGCGCCTGGGTGACCGGGCAGCGCCGCGAGCAGTCGGTCACGCGGGCCGAGCTGCACGAGGAAGAGCACGACGGCGCGCGCGGCATCGCCAAGTTCAATCCGCTCGCGGACTGGAGCGAGGCCGAAGTGTGGGATTACCTGAAGGCGTTCGACGTGCCGGTCAATCCGCTGCACGCGCGCGGGTATCCGAGCATCGGCTGCGAGCCCTGTACGCGCGCGATCCGCCCCGGCGAGGACAGCCGGGCGGGGCGCTGGTGGTGGGAGTCGCGCGACACGAAGGAATGCGGCTTGCACATCACGGCGATTACGCCGATCGCGGTCGAGCCGAGCGAAAACGCATCGGCCTGATATCTCGCTACACTGGGAGCCTGGCTCCCGGTCCGAGCGCCGCATCAATCGAACTGAATACTTGTGCTCGGGCGGGCGACCGCTCGCCGGGCCAATCAACGAAGGACCCAACATGAGCACCACGCTCGATTCCACTGTGAACGCTCCGCTTATCAACACGGCGAACCGTATGGATCACCTCGATTGGCTCGAAGCCGAGTCGATCCACATCCTGCGCGAACTGGTCGCCGAATGCAGCAAGCCGGCGCTGCTGTTTTCGGGCGGCAAGGATTCCGTCGTGGTGCTCGCGCTCGCCCTGAAGGCCTTTGGCCTCGGTGCGAACCGCAAGACGCAGTTGCCGTTCCCGCTCGTGCATATCGACACGGGACACAACTACGACGAAGTGATCGACTTCCGCGATCGCCGCGCACAGGAGATCGGCGCCGAACTCGTGGTTGGCCACGTTGAAGATTCGATCAAGCGCGGCACCGTGCGTCTGCGCCGCGAAACGGATTCGCGCAACGCCGCGCAGGCGGTCACGCTGCTTGAAACCATCGAGCAATACGGCTATACCGCGATGATCGGCGGCGCGCGCCGCGACGAAGAAAAGGCCCGCGCGAAAGAGCGCATCTTCTCGTTCCGCGACGAATTCGGCCAGTGGGACCCGAAGGCGCAGCGCCCGGAACTGTGGAGCCTCTACAACGCGCGTCTGCACAACGGAGAACACCTGCGCGTGTTCCCGATCTCGAACTGGACCGAACTCGATGTGTGGCAGTACATCGCGCGCGAACAGCTCGAACTGCCGTCGATCTATTACGCGCACCAGCGCGAGATCGTGCGCCGCAACGGCTTGCTCGTGCCGGTCACGCCGCTCACGCCGATGCGCGAGGGCGAGACCAGCGAACAGACGCTCGTGCGCTTCCGTACCGTGGGCGACATCAGCTGCACGTGCCCGGTCGAAAGCGATGCGGACGATATCGAGAAGATCATCGCCGAGACGGCCGTGACCGAAATCACGGAGCGCGGCGCGACGCGGATGGACGATCAGGTGTCGGAAGCCGCGATGGAACAGCGCAAGAAGCAGGGTTATTTCTAAGCACACATGGGACCGGCGTAGCGCGCTAAAGCGCGAACTCCGGTCGACAGAGGGACAAGGAAAATCATGAGCAGTATTCATCAACCAGAAGACCTCGGCGTGCTGCGTTTCATCACCGCGGGCAGCGTCGACGACGGCAAGAGCACGCTGATCGGCCGCCTGCTGTACGACAGCAAGGCGGTCTTGAGCGACCAGCTTTCGGCGCTGTCGCGCGCGAAAAACAAGCGCACCGTGGGCGACGAAATCGATCTGTCGCTCCTGACCGACGGCCTCGAAGCCGAACGCGAACAGGGCATCACGATCGACGTCGCGTACCGCTACTTCGCGACCGCCAAGCGCAAGTTCATCATCGCCGATACGCCGGGCCACGAGCAGTACACGCGCAACATGGTGACGGGTGCCTCGACCGCGCACGCGGCGATCATCCTCGTCGACGCGACGCGCGTCACGTTCGAGAACGGCGTTGCGCAACTGCTGCCGCAAACCAAGCGCCATAGCGCGATCGTCAAGCTGCTCGGCCTGCAGCACGCGATCGTCGCGATCAACAAGATGGACCTCGTCGACTACAGCGAAGCGCGCTTCAACGAGATTCGCGACGCCTACGTCGAACTCGCGCGCCACCTCGGTCTCGAAGACGTGCGCTTCGTGCCGGTGTCGGCGCTGAAGGGCGACAACATCGTCACGGCAAGCGAGCGCATGCCGTGGTACGCGGGCGAGCCGCTGCTCGACGTGCTCGAAGCGCTGCCCGTCGAAACCGCGAGCGGCGAGGCGCTGCGCTTCCCGGTGCAGTGGGTCGCGCGCCAGGACGGCAGCCAGGCCGACGATTTCCGCGGCTACATGGGCCGTATCGAATCGGGCGAAGTGAAGCTCGGCGACACGATCGTCGTGCTGCCGGCCAATCGCGAAGCGACCGTGGCCGAGATCATTGCGCCGGTGGTCGGCGGCACCGCGCAGGTGGATCGCGCGTTCGCGGGTCAAACGGTCACGATCCGTCTCGCGGAAGACGTCGACGTGTCGCGCGGCGATACCTTCGTGCTGCGCGCAGCGGCGCCGGAGCCGGCGAAGAAGCTCGAAGCGGACCTTTGCTGGTTCGACGACACGCCGCTCTCGACGCAGCGCAAGTATCTGCTCAAGCAAACCACCAACACGGTGTTCGCGAAGATCGGCGCGATCCAGGAAGTGCTCGACGTGCATACGCTGTCGCAGGCCATCGATCGCAAGGAACTCGCGATGAACGACATCGGCCGTGTCGCACTGACCTTGCAGAAGCCGCTCGTGTGCGACGCGTACGATTCGCATCAAGGCACGGGCGCGTTCGTGCTGATCGACGAAGCGACGAACCATACCGTCGCGGCTGGTATGATCCGGGCATTTTCGGCCTGAGCGAGACGCCTGAACGCGCGATATGCGCGATGACGCGGCAGGAGCGACGCAAAAGGGCTACGCGGGCGGTGCACGGCGCCGCCTGCCTACGCTGCAACGAACAGGTTGATGTCCATGGGTAAGGTTTATCTGATCGGCGCGGGACCCGGTGCCGCGGACCTGATTACGGTGCGCGGCGCGCGGCTGCTCGGCACCGCCGACGTGGTGCTGCACGACGCGCTCGTCGAGCCGGCGATGCTCGACTACGCACCCGCCAGCGCGAAGCGCATTGCGGTCGGCAAGCGCTGCGGACAGCTCTCGACGGCCCAGCAGTTCATCAACAAGCAGATCGTCGACGCGGCTTTGGAGCACGACGTGGTCGTGCGTCTGAAGGGCGGCGATCCGATGCTGTTCGGCCGCGCGGACGAGGAAATGCGCGCGCTCGAAGCGGCCGGCATCGAGTATGAGGTGGTGCCGGGCATTACCGCCGCGCTCGCGAGCGCGGCATCGCTGCAACGCTCGCTGACCTTGCGCGGCGTATCGCGCAGTGTCGCGCTGGCGACGTTCAGCCGCGCGCCGGGCTCCGAGGAAATCCGCGAGCAGGTCAATGCCGATTCGCTCGTGTTCTACATGGGGCGCGACAGCGGCGTCGAGATCGCGCAGCAGTTGATCGATGCAGGCAAGCCGGCGACGACGCCGGTTGCGATCGTCGAAGCATGCAGCACGCCGCGCGAGCGCATGCTGACGCTGACTCTCGAGGAGTTGGCCGCCGGTGACGCGCAGCGCTGGGTCGATGCTTCGCAGCCGAGTCTGTTGATGATCGGCGAGGCGTTCGCGGAGCGGGAGCGGCAAACCGATGCGGGGCAGTCTGCGAAGGGTATTCGGGTCGCCGCCTGAGGTTTTCGGTCTTCGCTGCGAGGTTTTTCCGGTCGGCCGTCGCGTGATGCGTCGGCCGATTTCATTTTCTGGCCAGGTTCAGATCAGGCTCGCGTCATGGGCCCGAATCATGCACTCGAATCATGGCCCCGAGTCAGGCCCATCTACGCCAGCGCAGCGCACGCTACCGGGCGAGCCTCAAATCTGCTGCAAACAGTACTGCGCGAGCGCATCCAGTACCGATTCATCCTCGCCGACCGCGACCGCGCAGCGAATCTCGACGGCCGGATGAGCGGCGCGGCACCGGTCGATCAGCGCGGGCAGGTCCTGTCTGACGTGGCCGCCCTGGCCGAAGAACACCGGCACGACCGTGATCGCGTCGCACCCCTCGCCGACGAGTTGCGTCACCGCCGTCGGCAGATCGGGCTCCATCAATTCCAGAAACGCGAGCGTGACGGCCTGTGCGCCGCCCGTTGCGGCACGCGCCGCGCGCAGCTTGCCGGCGAGCCGTTCGAACGGCTCGCGCCAGCGCGCATCGCGCGCGCCGTGGCCAAACAGAATCAGTCCATGCATCGCCATCGCGTCGACTCCCGACGATGTCTCTCAGCGCACCGGTCGCACCGGCGCTAGTGCCGGTCGACCCACTTCAGGCCGACGAGGCCGAGCACGAGGTACACGAGCCCCGGCGTCGCCGCCGTGAGCGGCGCGGGCCACGTATTGAGCGTGCCGATATGCGAGAACAGCGTGTTGAACAACTGGAAGCTCATGCCGAGCATGATGCCGCCGAACACCTTCACGCCGACCACGCCGGCGCGCGTATGCAGATACGCGAACGGCAGCGACAGCACGAGCATCACGAACACCGCGAACGGGTACAGAATCTTGCGCCACAGCGCGATTTCATAACGTTGCGTGTCCTGATGATTCTCGGTCAGATGCTGGATATAACGGAACAGATTGAACATCGACATGCGGTCGGGCGACACCAGCAGCACCGACAGAATCTGCGGCGTCAGCTCCGAGCGCAGCGAGTACTCGGGCAGCGAGACCTGGTTCGCGCGATAGACCGGATTGAGCGCATCGGCCGGCGTGCCCGGCGCGGGCGGCACGTCGATCAGCTGCGTGTCGGTCACGCCGGTCAGCAGCCAGTGGCCGGGCGGCTGATAGCGGCCGCTTTGCGCGATACGCACGTTCGAGAGCCGGAACTTCGAATCGAACTCGTAGATGCGCACGTTGCTGATCGTCGCGTCGGGCATCAGCTCGCCGACGTTGACGAAGCGCGTGACCTGCTCGCCGTCGGCGCGCTCGGTGAGCGTGTCCTTGACCCACACGCCCGACTGGAAGTTGCTCGACACCGAGGAGCCGAGCGCTTCGAGCCGCACGCGCTCGGAGAGCTGATCCGTGTACGGGCCGACCACTTCGCCGATCAGATAGGTGACGATCACGAGCGGAATGCCGATCTTCAGCAGCGAGCGCAGCGCCCGGTTGGTCGCGAGACCCGACACGCGGAAGATCGTGTATTCGGAATTCGCGGCCATCTGCGCGAACACGTAGATCGCGCTGATCAGCGCCGCGACCGGAATGATTTCGTAGAAGCGCGACGGCGTTTGCAGCGCGACGCGCAGCACCGCGTACTGGAATTTGTAGTTGCCGTGGCCGACCGAATTCAGTTCGTTGATCAGGTCGAAAAAGAAGAACAGACCCGAAAACGCAAACAGGATGAAGACGAACGTGAGATAGATCTGACGCGCGAAATACCGTTCATAGATGCGCATCGGTCAGGCTCCCTTCGAACGGCTGAACATCGCCCACGTGAAGAGCGGCCGGTTGCGCACGCGCAGCCAGAAGATGAACGCGACGATTGCCGCTACGATGACATGCAGGATCACGAGTCCCACGCCGAACGACATCTTGCCCTGCTCGATCCACGACTGCACCACGTTCAGCAGATTCGAGTACGTGAGATAGATCAGCACGGCCATCACGAGGTTGATCGTGCGGCTGCGCCGCGGGTTCTGGTGCGCGAGAGGGATCGCGAGCAGCATCAGGTTGATCGCGATCAGCGGCAGCCCCGCGCGCCATGCGAATTCGGCGAGGTTGTCGTTGCTCGGATTGCGCAGCAGCGTAAGCGTCGGCAAGCCGGTGGTGGTCGGCGTATTGACGACCGGCTGGCTCTGGATCTTCACGCCGTAGCGCTCGAACTCCATGATGCGGAAATCGGGGTGGCCCGGCTCGCCGTCGTAGCGGCGGCCGTTTTCGAGCACGACGAAGCGGTCGCCGTTCTTGTGCGTCTCGACGTGGCCGTTCTTCGACACCACCACGTTGACCTTGCCGCCTTCGGTGCTTGTCACGAACACGTTTTCGACATGACCCTGGTCGGGCGACATCTTCTCGATGAAGAACACGCGGTGCGTGGTCGGCGATTCGCGGAACTGGCCCGGCGCAAGCAGCGAGACTTCGTCGCGCTGCTGGAAGCGCGCGCGGATCAGCTTGCTCTGCTGGTTCGACCACGGCCAGCCGACGAACACGAAGAACATGATGAGAATGATGATCGGCGTGGCGAACAGGCCGATCGGCTTGATGAACTGCGTGAGGCTCACGCCCGAGGACAGCCACACGACCATCTCGGAGTCCTTGTACCAGCGCGTGAGCACGAACAGGATCGAGACGAACAGCGTGGCGACGAGCATGATGGCCAGATAGCCGATCACGGTGAGGCCGATCAGGACCAGCACGTCGCGCGGGTCGATCTCGCCCGACGCCGCGAAGCCGACGATGCGGATCATCATCGTCGTCAGCACGAGCGTGAGGAGAACCATGAACACGGCACCCGCCGTGTACGCGAGTTCGCGCTGAAGGGAGCGTTCGAAGATCATTAGTGATGACGAGAGGGGGCGCTCACGGCAACGCGCGGGTTCGTTCCGTCACGCCTCCGGTGCAGCCGCCGCGGGAAAAATAGCGGATAATTGCGGCTTTCATCCTAAGCCCAGATTTTATCCGAGGACAAGCGCGATGGACTTTAGCATAAAAGCCTGTGATTGGACCAAAGGCTCGTCAAACGGTTTCCTGACCGGGAAATCCGACTGCATCGTAATCGGCGTGTTCGAGTCGCAAACGCTCTCGGGCGCTGCGCTTGAGATCGATGAAGCCACGCGGGGCCTGCTGACGCGCATCATCAAGGCCGGCGACATGGACGGCAAGGCGGGCACGACGCTGTTTCTGCACGAAGTATCGGGCATCGGCGCCTCGCGTGTCCTGCTCGTCGGACTCGGCAAGCAGGACGCTTTCGGCCAGAAGGCCTACGGCGAAGCCGTGCGCGCCGCGTGGCGCGCACTGCTCGGCACGAAGATCGTGCAGGTAACGTTCACGCTCGCACAACTGCCGGTGCTCGAACGCACGTCCGACTGGTGCGTGCGCGCCGCGATCCTCGCGCTGCGCGAGCTGACCTACCGCTTCACGCAGATGAAGAGCAAGCCGGACAACACGCCGCGCGCGCTGAAACGCATCGTCTTCAGCGTCGCTACCGGCGACGAGAAGGCCACCAAGCTTGCCGCGAAGCAGGGCGCCGCGCTCGCCAACGGCATGGACCTCACGCGCGACCTCGGCAATCTGCCGAGCAACGTCTGCACGCCGACCTATCTCGCCAACACCGCGAAGAAGCTCGCGAAAGACTGGAAGCTGAAGGTCGAAGTGCTCGGCGAGAAGCAGTGCGAGGCGCTCAAGATGGGCTCGTTCCTGTCGGTCACGGCGGGCGCGGTCGAACCGGCACAGTTCATCGTGCTGCAGTACCAGGGCGGCGGCGCCAAGGCCGCGCCGGTGGTGCTGGTCGGCAAGGGCGTCACGTTCGACACGGGCGGCATCTCGCTGAAGCCGGGCGAGGGCATGGACGAGATGAAGTACGACATGTGCGGCGCGGGCTCGGTATTGGGCACGCTGCGCGCGGTCGCCGAGATGGGCCTGAAGATCAACGTGGTCGGCATTATCCCGGCCGTCGAGAACATGCCGTCGGGCACGGCCACCAAGCCGGGCGACATCGTCACGAGCATGAAGGGCCTCACGATCGAGGTGCTCAACACCGACGCCGAGGGCCGCCTGATCCTGTGCGACGCGCTCACCTACGCCGAGCGCTTCAAGCCGGCCGCCGTGATCGACATCGCTACGCTGACGGGCGCCTGCATCATCGCGCTCGGCCATCACAACAGCGGCCTGTTCTCGAAGGACGACGCGCTCGCGGGTGAACTGCTCGACGCCTCGCGCGAAGCCTCCGACCCGGCATGGCGCCTGCCGCTCGACGACGAGTATCAGGACCAGCTGAAGTCGAATTTCGCCGACGTCGCGAACATCGGCGGACGTCCGGCCGGCAGCGTGACGGCTGCGTGCTTCCTGTCGCGCTTCACCGACGCCTATCCGTGGGCGCATCTCGACATCGCGGGCACCGCATGGAAGAGCGGCGCGGCGAAGGGCGCAACGGGCCGTCCGGTGCCGCTGCTCGCGCAGTTCCTGATCGACCGCGCCGCGCAATGACGCATTGCGGCAAGCGCACGGCGGCCGCGCCGCGAGCAGGGCGGAGCGGCCGATGACGAGAATCGACTTTCACTCGAACGTCGGCGATTCGCTGCTGTACGCATGCCGGCTCGTGCGCAAGGCGTATCTGGCCGGCCAGCCGCTCGTGGTGCTGGCCGAGCCCGCGCGCCTGCGGGCCTTCGACGAAAAGCTCTGGACGTTCTCGCCGCTCGACTTCGTGCCGCACTGCATGGCGGGCACGCCGCTTGCGGCCCAGACGCCTGTCGTGCTGGCCGCGAATCTCGACGACGCGCCGCATCACCAGGTGCTGCTCAATCTCGGCGCGACGGTGCCTGCCCAGTTCGCGCGCTTCGAAAGATTGCTCGAAGTGGTCGGTAACGCACACGACGAACTCGTTGCCGGCCGCGAACGCTATCGTTTCTATCGCGATCGCGGCTATGCTTTGAATAACTACAAGCAAGGCAGCTAGGTTTCATTCCGTCCGCTTCGCGCGCATGGCGCGCGTCGCTTCCCGGGCGTTCAACGCGGAGAGTGCACGTGTCCGATCCCAACGACAATTCGATTCCGGTCCTGCACGAAATACTGATGCCGGGCCGCGCGCCGCGGCCGCACGAGGCGCCGGCCGTCGAGCCGGCGTCTGAATCCGCGGCGCCGGGCGTGTTCGACCGCGTCGAACCGCTGCCGCCTGCCGAGGCCGGCGCGACCGTGCCGCCGGATCTCGGGCACGAAGCCGCCGCACAGTCTTCGCAACCCGATGCCGATCTGATCGCCGAGCGTCTGCGCGGACGCTTCGCGGGCTTTCTGTCGGGAGAGGGGCGCAGCGTGATCGAGGCGCGTTGCCGCGATGCGTTGCAGCAGCACGCGAGTCTGCTCGTCACTCAGATCACGCGCGAAGTCGCGCGGACGCTCGAAGCCGAAATGACCGGCTGGGTACGCGAGGCGGTGCAAGAGGAGCTGGCGCGGCGCTCGGGCCGCGCGTGAGGCTACGGCGTCACGTCTATTGCGATGGCGTGAGGCGATAGTGCGCCGTATTCAGATCAGGCGCCACGCATAGCGGGCATGTTTCGTTCATGGCGTCGAATGAGGTGCCGGCTTGAGCGGCGGCTCATCTTTGAGCGTCAGCACCCAGGTCGCGAGCGCGGCGGCCTGATCGGGCGTGAGCTGGGTGTTCGCGGGCATCGGCACCGATCCCCATACGCCGGTGCTGCCGTCGAGAATCTTGTGCTTCAGATAGGTCGCCGCGTCGGCGCGTTCCGCATACTTTGCCGCGACGTCGCGCAGCGCCGGGCCCATGAAGGTGCGCGTGACCGAGTGACAGCTCATGCAGTTCTGCTGTTGGGCCAGCGCGAGGCCCGTCGCAGCTTCGGCATGCGCGGCCGGACTGGCGCTGCTCAATGTGACGGCGAGCGCAACAGCGGCTGCTACGGCTGCATACGACATTGATTTCATGGTGGTCTCCGCCGGTTCGGATGCCCGGCTTGTGGTGCACGCATTATAAGAGCAAGGGGCGCACGATTTTCCGTGCGCCCCTTGGCATTTTTTGCGCCGTGCGGCGGCGGGCTAGGCCTGTCGTGTGCGGCATGGCGAAGCGGGCGGCAGCGCGTGGCTTGGGCGTCGAGTTGCGCCCTTCATACGCACTTATACGTGCTCACGCGCGCGGCCGCTCAGCAACGCGCGGCCATCGTTACTTCGTCACCCCGTCACCGCACCGCGATTCGCCGGCTGTGCCAGCGCGAAATACTTCGCCATCACGCCGCGTGTGTAGCGCGGCTTCGGTGCCTGCCATGCGGCGCGGCGGCGCGCCAGTTCGGCGTCGTCGATGTTCAGTTGCAGCAGCAGCTGGTGCGCGTCGATCGTGATCGAATCGCCTTCCCGCACGAGCGCGATCGTGCCGCCGACGAACGCTTCTGGCGCAACGTGCCCGACTACCATGCCCCACGTGCCGCCCGAGAAGCGGCCGTCGGTGATGAGCCCGACCGATTCGCCGAGCCCCTTGCCGATGATCGCCGAGGTCGGCGCGAGCATCTCCGGCATGCCGGGGCCGCCCTTCGGGCCGAGGTAGCGCAGCACCACGACGTCGCCGGCGACGATCCTGTCCGCGAGGATCGCTTCGAGCGCGCTTTGCTCGTCGTCGAACACGCGCGCCGGGCCCGTGATGACCGGATTCTTCAAGCCCGTGATCTTGGCGACCGCGCCGTCTTCGGCCAGATTGCCTTTGAGGATCGCGAGGTGGCCCTCGGCGTAGAGCGCCTGGTCGATCGGGAAGATCACCCGCTGATCGCCGCGCGGTTTGGCTGGCACGTCCTTCAGTTCCTCGGCGATCGTCCTGCCGGTGATCGTGATGCAGTCGCCGTGCAGCAGGCCGGCGTCGAGCAGGATCTTCAGCACCTGCGGGATGCCGCCCGCCTTGTGCAGATCGGTCGCCACATACTGGCCCGACGGCTTCAGGTTGCAGATCACCGGCACTTTCTTGCGCATGCGCTCGAAGTCTTCGATCGTCCATTCGACCTCGGCCGCGTGCGCGATCGCGAGGTAGTGCAGCACCGCGTTGGTCGAGCCGCCGGTCGCCATGATGAGCGCGACCGCGTTTTCGATCGACTGCTTCGTGATGATGTCGCGCGGTTTCAGATCCCGCTTGACCGCTTCGACGAGCACGCGCGCCGACTCGGCGGCCGAGTCGACCTTTTCCTCGTCGGGGTTCGCCATCGTCGACGAATACATCAGCGACATGCCGAGTGCCTCGAACGACGAGCTCATCGTGTTGGCCGTGTACATGCCGCCGCACGAACCGGTCGACGGGCACGCGTTTTTCTCGATGCCGTCGAAGTCTTCCTGCGACATGCGGCCCGCCGTGAATTCGCCGACCGCCTCGAACGACGACACGATCGTCAGATCGGTGCCTTTCCAGTTGCCGGGGCGGATCGTGCCGCCGTACACGTAGATGCCCGGCACGTTCATGCGCGCGAGGCCGATCATGCCGCCCGGCATGTTCTTGTCGCAGCCGCCGATCACGACCACGCCGTCCATCCATTGCCCCTGCACGCAGGTCTCGATGCAATCGGCGATCACCTCGCGCGACACGAGCGAGTACTTCATGCCCTCGGTGCCCATCGACATGCCGTCCGAGATCGTCGGCGTGCCGAAAGTCTGCGGGTTCGCGTCGGCCAGTTTGATCGCGGCCACGGCCGCGTCGGCGAGACGCTGCAGGCCGGCGTTGCACGGCGTGATGGTCGAGTGGCCGTTGGCGACGCCGATCATCGGCTTGTCGAAGTCCTCTTTCTGGTAGCCGAGCGCGTAGTACATCGAGCGATTCGGCGAGCGCGCTACACCTTGCGTGATGTTTTTCGAACGACGGTTGTATGCCATAGGGACGCTCCAGTCTGTCTGTTCTGTTCGTGATCCGGGCCGCGAGGGCGGGGCGCCGGCGCGGCTCGCGCCCCGCTCGGGGGCAGCCGCCGGGGCATGCGCCAGCGGGCGCGCCGGCACATCCGTTCAGTGTAGTGCCGCCGCGCCGGGCAGACAGGCGGTTTTGCGTATCATGCGTCGCGTGTATTATTTGCGCGTGTTCAGGTCGTAAAACATATTAATCCGGGTCTTCATCATGCTGCCGACGATTCCCGATCTGCGCCAGTTGCGCTACTTCGTCGCCGTGGCCGAGGAAAAGCACTTCGGCCGCGCGGCCGCGCGTCTGTCGATGACGCAGCCGCCGCTCTCGCAGGCGATCCGTGCGCTCGAGGAGACGCTCGGCGTCGAGCTGTTCGCGCGTACCAAGCGCTCGGTCGAACTGACGGCGGTCGGCGCCGACCTCCTGCCCGAGGTGCAGCGCCTGCTTGCGGCGGCCGAGGGGCTGCGCCCGCTCGCGCAGAGCCTCGCGCGCGGCGAGGCGGGCGTGCTGTCGCTCGCGTTCGTTTCCACCGCCGATTACGGCTTGCTGCCGCTGCTCCTGCGCGATTTCGGCGCGCGCCATCCGCGCGTGCGGCTCGAACTGACCGAGGCCACCAGCGACGTGCAGGTCGAGGAACTGGCGGCGGGGCGCATCGACGCTGGGCTCGTGATCGCGCCGCTGCCGCCGCGCCATGCCGCGCAGCTGTCGTGGCTGCCGATCGCGCGCGAGCCGCTCGTGATCGCGATGTCGACGGAGATGGCGGCGCGTGTGCCAGGCGCGGGCGGCGTGAATGGCGGGGTGGAAGACGGTCTGAAGGACGGTGGGCGTGGCCGCGAGAAGGGCGAGGCTGGAGAGATAGGAAAGGCACGAGGCAAGCCCGGCGCCGACCCCGGCGCGGAATGGCTCGACACGCCGGTGAGCCTGCGCGATCTCGCCGACGCGCCGCTCGTGATCTTCCCAAGACGTCTGGCGCCAGGCTTTTATGACATCATTATGGATTGCTACGGCGTCGCGGGTCTCGCTCCCCGGATCGGCCAGGAGGCGATCCAGATGCAGACCATCGTCAGCCTCGTGTCGGCCGGCATGGGCGTCGCACTGGTGCCGCAATCGTTGCGTAACCTGCGGCGCACGGGCGTCGTGTACCGGCCGCTGTCCGAGTCGGTGCCCGCAATCGAAACGGGTCTCGTCTGGCGTACGGACGAGGTGAGTCCGGTGCTCGCGGGCTTCATCGAGATCGTGCGCGCGCATGCCGCGACGGTCGCGCCGCGCGCCGAGCGCGGCGACGCTGCTGTAAAACCTCTGCTGTAGAAGCATTCCTGAACCTGAACTGCCCATAACCACACGATGCTTATTCACCCCAATTTCGACCCCGTCGCCATTCATCTGGGGCCGCTCGCCGTGCGCTGGTATGGCCTGATGTACCTCGTCGCGTTCATCGCGGCGATCGTCGTCGGCCGGCTGCGGCTGCGTTTGCCGTACGTCGCCGCGCAGGGCTGGAGCGCGAAGGATATCGACGACATGCTGTTCTACGGCGTGCTCGGTACGATCCTCGGCGGCCGGCTCGGCTACGTGCTGTTCTACAAGGCGAGCTTCTACTTCGCGCATCCGCTCGACATCTTCAAGGTGTGGGAAGGCGGCATGTCGTTTCACGGCGGCTTTCTCGGCGTCACGCTCGCGATGATCCTGTTCGCGTATCAGCGCAAGCGCTCGTGGCTGCAAGTCACCGACTTCGTTGCGCCGATGGTGCCCACGGGCCTCGCGGCGGGGCGCCTCGGCAACTTCATCAACGGCGAGCTGTGGGGCCGCGTGACCGATCCGGCTTCGCCGTGGGCAATGCTGTTTCCGGGCGCCGCGCCCGACGATGCCGCATGGCTCACCGCGCATCCGCAACTGGCCGCGCAATGGCATCTGAACGAAGTGTTCGCGCAATATCACATGCTGCCGCGGCATCCGTCGGAACTGTACGAGATCGCGCTCGAAGGCGTGGCGCTGTTCTTCGTGCTGATCTTCTTCTCGCGCAAGCCGAAGCCGCTCGGCGCGATTTCCGCGATGTTCCTGATCGGCTATGGCCTCGCACGCTTTACGGTCGAGTTCGCACGCGAGCCGGACGATTTCCTTGGCCTGCTCGCAATGGGTCTGTCGATGGGGCAATGGCTGTCGCTGCCGATGATTCTCGCGGGCATCGGCCTGATGGTGTGGGCCTATCGACGCGGGCGCCGCGAGTCGGCGCAGGCGGTGAGCGCGAGCTGAGCCTTGGGTCGATGCGGTTGATCCGTCGAGCCGCGCGCCACGGTTTGCCTTGTCTTGTCGGGCAGCGTGGCGGTTGGCGCGGTGGGTCTTTAGAACCTTTAGAGTTTTCAGGACCTGCAAATAGAAACGCCACGGCATGAAGACATGCCGTGGCGTTTCTATTTGCAGGTATGTGTGTTTGCGCGTTTGCGTTCCCGCGCGCGCGTTACTTCATCTGCACCGATCCCGACACGTTGACCGTCACCGTCGACGTGCCGCCTTCGAGCGGCATCGGCGCCACGCTCTTCGCTTCGGCGCCCATGGCACGCGCGCTCATCATCATGACCGGGCGCGGCATGACGCCGCCGTGATTCACATTGACCTCGCGGATCGAATAGCCATTAAAGCCGAATGCCTGCGCCGACGAAGCGGCCTGTTCGCGGAACGATCGGATCGCCTCGCCGGTGAGCTTCTGCTCGGCGGCACGCTGCGCTTCCGGCGACAGCGAGAAACTCACGTTGCCGACCTGCATGATCGATGCCATCTGTCCCGCGAGCTTCGATGCCGAACCGAAGTCGCGGGATTCGAGCACGACTTCGGCGCGGCCGCGCCACGTCGAAATGTGGCCATCGCGATCGGTGGACGGGAAGATCGAGAATGCGCCCGTGCGCGCCGTTACGCCGCTGACGCCGCGCGCCTTCTGCAAGGCGGCGTCGGCGCGCTCGTTCAGCGTGGCCGTGAGCGAGGACGGATCGCTCGCTTCCTGCTCGTAAAACAATGTGATGTCGACGACGTCCTGCGGGACTTCCGCGCTCGCCTGCGCATTGAGCGACAGCACGCCCGCGGGCTGCGGCATGACGCTTTGCGCGCGCGCGAGGGTCGGGGTCAGCGCGAGCGCGACAGGCGCGGTGCAGGCGAGAGCGAGTGCGAGGGCCCGTGCGGCTTGTTTCGTCATTGTTGAACTCCTTGTATGAACAGGTTGTGCACGTGTGACACAAGTGACATGTGATGGCGTAGGGGTTGCGGGTTCGCTTTCGCGACGGGCTGGCTCGCCGGCCAGGCGAAGCCCTTCAATGAGCCCTGCAACACGCGTGTCCGATCATTAGGCGCGGCTCGCGTTGTCTTGGTTCCCTAATTCGGCGTTATCCGCCATGCGGAGAACAACACGGTGCGTTCACCCGTTCGTCATAAGTCACGAACGAACGCCGGATATGCCCTTAAACAAGCTGTTTTGTGATGAAACGCCATTCGGCTTCGGTCACCGGCGTGATCGACAGACGGTTGCCTTTGGCGAGCACACGCATGTCCTGCAACTCGGCATGCTCGCGCAGCGCAGCAAGCGGAATCAGCGGAATCTTCTTTTTGAACACGACGTCGACGAGCATCCAGCGCGGCGTTTCCTGCGACGACTTCGCGTCGTAGTACGGACTCTTGTTATCGAACTGGGTCGGGTCCGGATACGCGGTGGACGACACTTCCGCGATGCCCGCGATGCCGGGCTCGGGGCAGCTCGAATGATAGAAGAGCACGCCGTCGCCGATCTGCATGGTGTCGCGCATGAAATTGCGTGCCTGATAGTTGCGCACGCCGGTCCACGGCAACGTGCGATGCGGTGCGTTGGCGAGATCGTCGATGCTTGCTTCGTCCGGTTCGGACTTCATCAGCCAGTAGCGCATGAATCGAATTGAACGTGAGGGATTGAACGACGCGCGCGAACCGGCGCCTGCAAAAAGCACCTGAAAGCAGCACCGGAAAACGCAGCCCAAAGAAAAACGGCATCGAACCGAAGTACGATGCCGTTCCAGATAAGGTCCCCGCCTTAGCCGCTAGGCCGGCATCCTGAACCGGGGGTTCAGAATTGGTCGCAGTTAGCAACACTTCGGGTACATCAGACAGAGTGACGCGCACGCCCGTGCTACAAATTTCCGCAACCGTGCACATGGCATTGGTTCAAGGAATATATGACCTTGGCGAACCAGGCAGGGAAGCTAAACCGATGAAGCTACAGCAGTTCAAACTTTAACAGAAGAACTCAAACGCTTGCGAGAGGTGCTCATGTGCTTCACCGACACCGCACACCCGCTTTGCAAAAAAGTACTGCGTTTCAAGCTACTTCGTTGAATTCACGACCGGTTCGACATTGGGTTCGAAGCCGGCTGTGACCGCTTACTGCAAGCTGTACTGTTCAATCACAGTACCGAGCTGTTCGTTCATTTGCTGCATTGTACGCCGGATTTCTTCAGCGGGAAATGCTTCTCCGTGTCGCACGCTGTTTTGCAGCTTAAGCAGTTCCGATGCCAGCGACAGCGCGGCCATGACGGCAATGCGATCCGTGCCGCGCACGTTGCTGCCGTTGCGGATTTTCTTCATTTCCGCATCGACGCGTGCGACCGCTTCGAGCAGGGCGGCTTCGGTTTCCGGCGAGCAGGCGAGACGATACGGTACGTCGAGAATCGATACTTCGATCTGCTTGGTGGTCATGCGTTTTCTCCGTGGCGGCTCACGTCGCTTTCCGCTTCCTCGGGTTCGGGTTGAGCGGAGTCGAGCAGATCGAGCTGGTTATCCGGTTCGCTGCTCGCGCGGGCACGCGGCAATTTCTCGAGAATCGCATTCAGGCGCACCTGAGCGTCGTCGATCTTGGCGGAGAGCGCATCGCGTTCCGCCTGCAGGGCATCGCGCTCCCCGCGCAATTGCGCGAGTTCCGCATGCGTGGCTTCGACTTCGGCACGCGTGTGCGCGAGTTGTTCTTCGAGCGCGAGCCGCGCTTCGTGGTGGCGCTGGCTGATCGCAATCAGCTTGCCGATGTTCTGGGAGAGTGATTCGAGTTCGGTGAGCATGTGCTGCGTCCTCTAAAGACCTCGCATTTTAGCGCGGAATGTTACAGGTTCCGACAATTGTCTCGTTTCGAGACGTAACAACTTGGCTTTATGCAAGCATTTTCCCGACCATAAGATGAAAAACCGCTCGTCGATCGGACAATAACCTGCACTCAACGGCACGGCTCGCGCAGGGATTGACCTTTCTTGACGCTCGCCGGGGGCGCTCCTAAACTGGCCGCACTCTGGTGCCCGCGCACGCTTTTCGGCGCGCGCAGTTAAACGGGAAGCAGGGCGCGCGCGGGGTTCGACACCGGCACGCGCGAACCTGCGCTGCCCCCGCAACGGTAAGCGACCGCATCTCGTCATGCAGGTCGGTCCTGATTGCAGGTCGAAGCTGAACCTGCAAGTGTGTCACTGCGCGTCACGCGTGGGAAGGCGGGGCCGATGTGTCGCAGCCCGGATACCGGCCAGAGGGAGAGGACGTCCCCCGCGAAAACGTTAAACATCGGGGGCGCCTCGTTACGCGGCGGCCTGCGGGGAAGCGGGCTGCGCACGCTATCCACAGGACTCTCACCCATGCTGTCCCCCTTCGCCCGCGCGGCGCTGCTCGCGTTCGCGGGTCTGCCGCCCGTCGTGCATGCGCAGACTGCCGGGACCACGGCTGCCGCGTCGGCGGCGTCTTCCGTGCCGGCCGATGTTGCATCGCCCGTTGCTTCGCCGGCTGCTTCGTCGGCCGCATCATCGGCTTCAGCTTCGAGCGCGTCCGCCGATGCGAATACCGATGCCGATGCGAACCCCCGCGCGAACCCGCCGGCCACCGTACTCTCGCCAGTCGTCGTGACCGCCGAACGCGGACCGCAGGCACTCGCCGATACGATCCCGCCGACCACGCTGTTCGATCAGCAGGACATTGCCGACACGACCGCGACCGATCTGCCCGGCCTGCTGCAACTCGCGCCCGGCGCGCAAATCTCGCGTACAGGTGGCCCCGGTTCGACGACGAGCCTCTTTTTGCGCGGCGCGTCGTCGACGCAATCGCTGGTGCTGATCGACGGCGTGCGCGTCGATTCGGTGAGCCTCGGTTCCGCGCAACTCGCGCAGATTCCGCTCGACCAGGTCGATCACGTCGAGGTCGTGAACGGCAATGTCTCGGCGTTGTACGGCTCGGGTGCGATTGGCGGCGTCGTGCAGGTGTTCACGAAAGATGGCGGCGATCATCCGCCGCGCTTCAATTTTTCGCTGGGCTACGGCAGTTATCACACGCAGACGCAAACCGTCGGCGTCAATGGCGCGCTCGATCAGGACGGCCGCACGACCTTCAGCATCTCGCTCGCGCGCACCAAAACCGATGGCTTTTCCTCGCTCGATCCGCTGCAAGCGCCCGGCGCGAATCCGAACGCGAACGGCAATCTGAACGAGAGCCTCTCGGCATCGCTGCGTCACAAGTTCAGCGACAGGTGGGACGCCGGCGTCACCTATTTCCAGTCGAACGGCAACAACAGCTACGACAACGCCTATGGCGAGCCGACCGATCTGAACAACCTCTATAGCAAGGTGCGCCAGCTCTCGGTGTTCGCGAACGGCAAGCTGACCGACTGGTGGACCACGCATTTCACGGTTGCCGAGGGCGACGACCGCAGCGTGTCGAATACCAACGGCATCGACAACGGCCGCTTCGATACCGACAATCGCCAGTACACCTGGCAGAACGATTTCGCGCTGGCCGCAAACCAGAAGCTGCAACTCGGCTACGAGCATCTCGATCAGAGCCTCGATTCCGATACGTTCGCGGCGCCCAACCGTCACGTCGATTCGGTATTCGCGGGCTATACCGCGCGCTTCGGCCGCAATCAGATTCAAGCTAACGTGCGGCGCGACCAGTACTCCGATTTCGGCGGGGCGAACAGTTACTATCTCGGCTATGGCTTCGACATCACCTCGCACTGGAAGGCAACCGCAAGCTATTCGGACGCGTTCCGCGCGCTGAGCTTCGACGATCTGTACTATCCGTTGAGCGGTAATCCGTCGATCCGGCCCGAGCGCAGTCATTCGGTCGAAGCGGGTTTGCAGTACGCATCGAACCTGCTCGGCGTGGTGCGTGTCAGTGCCTTTCAGACGCGCTATACGAATCTGATCGATTACGTGCAGACGATCCCCGGCATCTATCTGGCCGAGAACGTCGGGCACGCGAAAGTGCAGGGGCTCGAAGGATCGTGGAGCGGGCATGTCGGCAAGACCGACGTGCGCGCCTCGCTGACGCTGCAGAATCCCGTCGATCTCGACAACGACGTCGACCTCGTGCGGCGCGCGCGACGCTTCGGCTCGCTCGCGATCAATCGCAGCATCGGCGGCTGGCGCGTGGGCGGCGAGTGGATCGTGAGCGGTCCGCGCGCGGATAGCACCGGCAATCTGGGCGGCTACGGCATCGTGAATCTGTCGGCGCGCTACAACATCACGAAAGCGTGGTACGTGAGCGCGCAAATCGAGAATCTGCTGAACAAGGACTATGAAACGGCCTACTCGTATAACTCGCCGCGACGCGGTGCCTACGTCACGCTTGGCTGGCAGCAGCAGTAACGCACGCACCGGCGTGAGCGCGCGCGCATGAATCGCGCGCCGGGCTCGCTGCCGGCTGCCGGCCACGTCACGCCTACCATGCGCACGATGAACGCAAGGCGCGCGGCCGCGATCTGGCTCGGACTCGCGGTCATCGCCCTGGCCGTGCTGGTCGCGTCGCTCGCGCTCGGCAGCGTGCCGCTCGCGCCATCGCGCGTGCTGGCCGCGTTGATGCCGTGGCATGCCGGACCCGCGCGCGCCGACGACCTCGCCGGCGAGATCGTGCGTACGTTGCGCTTGCCGCGCGCGCTCGCGGGCTTCGCGTGCGGGGCGTTGCTCGCGCTCGCCGGCGCGCTGCTGCAGGTGCTGTTGCGCAATCCGCTGGCCGAGCCGTATGTGCTCGGCGTATCGGGCGGCGCGGCGACGTTCGCGCTCGTGGCGATGATCGCGGGCGGCGCATGGTGGATCGTCGATGCGAGTGCGTTCGCCGGTGCGTTGGTGTCGATCCTGCTCGTGCTTGGCCTCGCGCGGCGCGAGTTATGGCGCGGCGAACCGCAGGACACGTCGCCGCGGGTGCTCCTGACCGGTGCGGTGATCGCGGCGGGGTGGGGCGCGCTGATTACGCTGCTGCTCAATCTCGCGCCCGACAGCCGCTTGCGCGGCATGCTGTTCTGGCTGACCGGCGACCTCAACGGCGGCGCGCCGCCGTGGACCGCGCTCGTCGCGCTGCTGCTCGCGCTGCTTGTGATCGTGCCCGCCGCGCCGCGCCTGAACGTGCTGCTGCGCGGCGATGCGGCCGCGCAGGCGTTGGGTGTTGCGGTCATGCCCTTGCGTCTGCGCGTGTACCTGGTGGCCTCGCTTGCGGCTGCCGCCGCCGTGACGACGGCGGGCACGATCGGCTTCGTCGGCCTCGTGGTGCCGCACATGCTGCGGCTCGCGTTCGGCAACGATCAGCGCATGCTGTTGCCGGCGGCCGCGCTCGGCGGCGGCGTCGCGGTGATGGGCGCGGATCTCGTCGCGCGCACTGTGATTGCGCCCGCGCAGTTGCCGGTCGGCGTGATGACGTCGCTGGTCGGCGTGCCGGTGTTTCTCTGGATGCTGCTGAAGAGGCGTCCATGACACGCGCCCACGATACCGTCCCGGCTTCGGCGCTGAGCGCGCAACGCGTGACGTTGCGCGCCGGCGCGCGCACCTTGCTCGATGCGTTCACGCAGACCTTCCATGCCGGCGAAATCTGGTGCGTCGCCGGGCCGAACGGCGCGGGCAAGACAACGCTGCTGTCCACGCTCGCGGGGCTGCGGCCGGCGTCGGCGGGGCACGTCGAACTCGACGGCAGGCGTCTTGCCGACTGGCCGCCGTTGCCGCTCGCACGGCACCGCGCGTTGATGCCGCAAAGCGCGCACGATGCGTTCAGCGCCAGCGTGCTCGACATCGTGATGCTGAACCGCTTTCCGCATCTCGGCGGCTGGGGGTGGGAGCGCGACGCGGATCGCGCGGCCGCGCAGGCGGCGCTCGAACGGCTCGGCCTGGGCAGTTTCGCCGCGCGCGATGTGCTGTCGTTATCGGGCGGCGAGCGCCAACGTGTCGCGCTGGCGGCCGTGTTGTGCCAGGATGCGCCGCTTCTGCTGCTCGACGAACCGCTGTCGCATCTCGACCTGCATCATCAGATCGATTGCCTCGAAGCGCTCGTTGCATGGACGCAGGAACCGCGGCGCTGTGTGCTGTTTTCGTGTCACGATCTGAATCTCGCGCGCCGCTTCGCGACGCACGCATTGCTGCTCGATGGAGCAGGCGGCGCATGCGCCGGCCTGGTGCGCGACGTGTTGACGCCCGAATTGACGAGCCGCGCGTTCGGCTATCCGCTGATTCTGATTCGCGACGGTGAGCACGAGGCGCTGATTCCCGCGCCGCGCATGCGTCATGAATTGCGTGCCGATCATGACATTGCATCAGGCTGACTTTTTTATTCCGACATTCTTTTGCGGCGATTTCCGCTTATACCTATGACTCGCTTTCCACGCCCGGCCGGTTTGCCCAACGTCGCTCCGCTCGATCAGACGCTGCGCGCCGAGCTGCAACACATCATCGATACGCGGACCAAGCCGCCCGGCAGCCTCGGCCGTCTGGAAACGCTCGCGCGGCAGATGGGGCTGATTCAACGCAGCACGCATCCGACGGTCGAGCGCCCGGCCATGATCGTCTTCGCCGGCGATCACGGCATTGCCGCCGAAGGCGTGAGCCCGTATCCGCAAGCGGTGACCGCGCAGATGGTTGCCAATTTTCTCGCGGGCGGCGCGGCGATCAATGCGCTGAGCCGCGTCGCGGGCATCGAGCTCGAAGTGGTCAATGCGGGCATCGCGACGCCGTTGCCGTCGACGCAAGGGCTCGTCGACATTCCGGTCGCGCCGGGCACGCGCAACTTCGCGCACGAACCGGCGATGACCCAGGCCGAGGCGCTGGCCGCCTTGCAGGCGGGCGCGGCGCGCGTGCGTCATCACGCGGCGCTCGGCACCAATGTGATCGGCTTCGGCGAGATGGGGATCGCGAACACCTCGTCGGCCGCGTGTCTGATGAGCCGTTTATGCGATGTGCCGATCGACGAATGCGTCGGGCGCGGCACCGGTCTCGACAACGCGGGGCTCGCGCGCAAGCGCAACGTGCTCGCGGCGGCGCTTGCGCATCACGCGCCAACGCCGGCGCCGCTCGACGTGCTCGCGACGTTCGGCGGCTTCGAGATCGCGATGATGGCGGGCGCGTATCTCGCAGCCGCCGAAGCTCGCATGACGATTCTCGTCGACGGCTTCATCGCGACGTCGGCGCTGCTCGTTGCCGATGCGTTCGCACCCGAGGTGCGCGAGTACTGCGTGTTCGCGCATGCGTCGAACGAGGCCGGGCATCGGCGCATGCTCGATCATTTCGGCGCGCAGCCGCTGCTGTCGCTCGACATGCGGCTCGGCGAGGGCACCGGCGCGGCACTCGCGGTGCCGCTGCTGCGCGCGGCGACGGCCTTCGTCAACGAGATGGCGAGTTTCGACTCGGCCGGCGTGGCCGATCGCGAGGGATGATGTGTGACCTAAGGTGTGACCCAAGGCGTGACGTGACGCGAACCTCGCCCCGCTCATGAACCCGCTCGCGGAATTGCGCTACTTCTTCACGGCGCTCGGTTATTTCACGCGCGTGCCCGTGCCGCGCTGGGTCGGCTACGAGCCGCATTATCTGAATGCGGCGGCGCGCTACTTTCCGCTCGTCGGCGTATTGATCGGCGGCTTGAGCGCGCTCGTCTATCTCGCCGCGTTGCGCGTATTTCCGGCGGGCGTCGCGGTGCTGCTGTCGATGGCCGCGTCGCTGCTCGTCACGGGCGCGTTTCACGAAGACGGTCTCGCCGATTGCGTCGATGCGTTCGGTGGCGCCTATTCGCGCGAGGACGTGTTGCGCATCATGCACGACTCGCGCGTCGGCGCATTCGGTGCGATCGCGCTCGTCGTTGCGCTCGCGTTGAAGTGGCAAACGCTCGCGGCCTTGCCGCCGTCACGCGCGGCCGGTCTGATGATCGCGGCGCACGGCGCGAGCCGCGCGATGGCGATCAGCTATCTGGCCACGCTCGACTACGTGCGCGCCGAGGGCAAGGCGAAGCCGGTCGCACAGCGCCTGAGCGGCCCCGCGCTGATGTGCGCGGCGCTGTTCGGTCTGCCGTGGCTGCTGTGGCCGAACGGACGCGGCGCGCCCGACTGGCGTTTCGCGCTTGCGACATGCTGTGTGCTGCTCGTGCTGCGCGTGGCGATCGGCCGTTATTTCGTGAGACGCATCGGCGGCTATACCGGCGATTGCCTCGGCTTCGCGCAGCAGGTTTTCGAATTGAGCATCTATCTGGTGGGGCTCGCATGGATATCGTCCTGATTCGTCATCCCGCCGTCGCGCTCGATGCGGGCATCTGTTACGGACACAGCGATGTCGCGTTGGCCGAAAGCGCCGAGGTGTCGGCGAGCGCGCTCGCGCTGCGGCTCGCGACCTTGCAGGTGCCGGCGCCGCGCGTGCTGATCTCGAGTCCGCTCACGCGCTGCGCGGCGCTCGCCACCGAGATCGCCAACGACTTCGGCTGCGTGGTCAGCCATGACGAACGTCTGAAGGAAATGAATTTCGGCGCCTGGGAAACGCAGCGCTGGGACGCGATCGATCGCGCGCAGCTCGACGACTGGGCCGCCGATTTCGAGCATGCATGCGCGCATGGCGGCGAGAGCGTCGCGCAGTTCGCGCAGCGCGTGCATGCGTGGTTCGATGCGTTCGCGCAGACGCGCGAGTTGTCGCCGGCCTATGTGGTCACGCACGCGGGCGTGATTCGCGCGATCGCCTCGCAGGTGCTCGACGTGCCGCTCGCGCGTTGTCTGCACTGGGCGCTCGATATGACCGGCATCGTCTGGCTGCGGCGCAACGAGGCCGCGCAGCAGTGGGTGCTGGTGCGCTGGAATGCGTGAGGGGATTTACGGCGCGCGCGGTTTTCTGCGTGAGCGCGCGAGGTCGAGGTCCTCGCAGAGTTCTCGCGCGCCTTGCGCGATGCGCGGCGCCGGACGGTTGATCAGATCGCCGTCGATCGCGAAGAGGTTGTTGTTCGCGACCGCGGCAAGGCCCGGCCATGCGCGCCACGTGTCGAGTTGCGGCAGCGTCGTGTCGGGACGCGTCGCGCCCGGCGCGGCGGTGACGATCGCCTCGGGATTCGCCGCGAGCACCGCTTCGGTCGACACGGTCGGCACGAGCGGCTGCAATTGCGCGAAGACATTGCGTCCGCCGCACAGCGCGATCACGTCGCTGATCATGTGCTCGCCGTTGAGCGTCATCAACGGTTTGTCCCAGACCTGGTAGAACACGCTGACGACCGGCCGGCTCGCGTACTGCGCGCGCAGTCGCGCGATGTCGTCGCGATACGCGGCCGCCGCCGCATCGGCCGTCGCCGACGTGCCGAGCAATTGACCGAGCTTCGTCAGCGATACGGCGACGTCGTCGAGATGGCGCGGCTCGCTGAAAAAGAGCGGGATATGCAGTTCGCGCAGCCGGTCGAGCTGACGCTGCGCATTGCCGTGCCGCCACACGACGATCAGATCGGGCTTCAACGCGACGATGCGTTCGAGGTCGAGCGCTTTGTTGTCGCCGACGCGCGGCAGCTGCTTCGCCTCGGGCGGATAGTCGCTGTACGAAACCGCGCCGACCATTTTCGCGCCGCCGCCCGCCGCATACAGCAACTCGGTGACGTGCGGCGCGAGGCTGATGACGCGCTGCGCGGGCGCGGCGAGCGTGACGGTCGCGCCGCTATCGTCGGTGACGGTGATCGCCGCGTGCGCGGTCAGCGCGGCGAGGCCGAGCGATACGGCGGTGAGGAAACGAGCCACGTGGCGCGGGTGCGTAGAGCGGTGCAGCGGGCAAGCGAAGCGGATCATCGGGCGAGGACCTGGACGAGGCGTTGAGCGTGTGGCGCGTGTAGGGCGATAAGCGAGGCGCAGTGAGTGAAGGGCGGCATGAGGCTCGGTATGAAGCGCCGCATAAAGCTCGACATGAGGTACGACATGACGCTCGATTCAAAGCGCAGCACGCGTAGCGCGATGCGCGAAGGACGGCAGCAGGTTCGCGCGGCATCACCGTCTCCCATTTCCGTGTTACCCCGTTTGCGCTGCCCCGATGGCGCGCATCGCTTCATGCAACTGCTGTTCGAAGCGAGCCCACTCGGCTTCCGTTCCCGGCAGTCCGAAACGCACGCTGCCCTTGGGTGCAACGAGCGACGGCGCGAACCGCCGCGTCCACACACCGCGTTGCGCGAGCGCTTCGTGCAACGCGGCGGCACGCGCATCGTCGGTCCATGCGAAGAGCGGCGTGCCGCGCGTGGCGAAACCGTGCGAATGCAATAGCGCGCCGAGCCGCGCGCTTTCGCCGGCGAGCCGCGCACGCATCTGCGCCTGCCATGCGGTATCGGCGAACGCGGCGCTCACCGCATGACGCGCCGGACCGCTGACCGTCCACGCGCCGAGCCTGTCGCGCAGCGTGGCGAGCCACGCGGGCGCGGCGAGCACGAAACCGGCGCGCACGCCCGCGAGACCGAAGAACTTGCCGGGCGAG